>JAGQQS010001078.1 GCA_020426105.1 Planctomycetaceae bacterium | reverse complement strand
ACGACCTGATGGCGGTTGACGATGCGGTCCGCCGTGAATTGCTAAACGCAGGAATCTCTGACCCCGGAGTTCATGCATTACTCGGTGTTCCCAACGGTTACACTTGGACCATACCAGAGAAGATGCCATTGCCACCGAACTCAGCGAAGTGGGAAAGCGATGTGGCATTCGCACTAGATGGTTCACTTATCGTAATGGCGTCTGATCGATCCAGCGGACTCACCCAGCAGGTATGGGGTGGTGGTGATCTTTGGATTTCCAAACGAGAGTCGTGGGATCGAGATTTCGCTGAGCCGCAAGCATTGGGCGAAGCAATCAACAAGGGAAACGATTCCACTCCGGCGATTTCTGAAGACGGCTTGGAGCTGATCTTTGCATCTGAACGCCCTGGCAACATAGGACGTCAGGATCTGTGGATATCGCAGCGGCAATCGATCGATGTTCCGTTCGATGAGCCATTGAACCCCGGAACTCCATTAAACAGTTCGAGTCATGACAACAGTCCATCGTTGTCAAAGGATGGTCTTCTCCTTGCATTCACATCAGAGCGTGATGGTCGACCGCAAGTGTACATCAGTCGTCGCGTTTCACGAACCGAGCCTTTTGGTCCACCTGTTCGACTTGGAGAAACCGTCAATCTCCCAAACACGCGAGTCTGGACCCCTCGGCTACAATGTGGTGGGAAACTGCTCATCGTGAAGCTCGATCACCTACCATTTATGGGCGCAATTTGGAATGAAGAATCGCAAGCCTTTGGAAGTTTACACCCGTTGTCATCAACGGTGATTGTCGCGGACGAAAAATGGCCCGGCGGCGGTGTCTTGGCGGCTGGTAACACCGAGTTCTATTTCGCATGTCACAGCGACGATACTGACTTCGATATTTGGCGGTCTCGATTGCAAAAAGACGGAGAGACTCTCGTCACACCAAATAGCAACAGCAAGGTAAGTGAGATACCAGTGGCGAAATCGCCTACCCCTCATCCTGTTCCTGCCGACGCTGGATTCGCGGCATTGATTGGGAAAGGAGACGCAGAGTGGACGGACCCAGAGCCCATACTCACGCTGCCCGGCGCAAATGCGCTTGCAATTTCTGGCGACGGCCTGACGATCATTGTTTCCTCAGAAAGGGCAGGAGGGCTCGGCCGAGAAGACCTATTTATCTCGAAGCGGCAGAGCATTGTCGATCCATGGCCGGAATTAGTCAACATGGGTTCGCCTGTCAATAACGCGGGTGTTCAATGGAGCCCAGCACTTTCCGCCGACGGCAGTACGTTGTATTTCCATGGACATACCGGCGCTGACCGCGGCGATATCTTTGTTTCACGTATTGATTCGAACTCCGGTGAATGGACAGCCACTACCAGAGTTAATGAACCGGTTAGCACCGACGGAACTGAACAGGCTCCCCTTGTCAGCTTTGACGAATCAGAGTTGAGTATTGTGGCACGTCGAGGCGGACGCGATGGCATCTGGCAATACAGCGCAGCAGGCGATTCATTCGGATCTGAATACTGCGCGGATGAAATCCCTGGACAAGGGCATATCGGACTCGGCATAGATGCTTACTCCGCCGACGGGCAGTGGATCCTGCTGAGAATCTCGCAGTCCGGCGACTATGGAATCCTGCCTCGATACTCGTCAGGGCTGAGGTGGGGAAAAGCAATTCCTACAACGGTCCTTTTTCCGCTCGGCAGTTTCGGTGGAGGTATTCGATACGCCCCTGAGGCTGGGCTCATCATTTACAAGGTGAATGATCAGATCTTCGGAAGACACCTCATCAGTAAGAAGGACGGTACGCGAGTCACCGTGCCCCTTCCGCCGTCAGTCAAAGCTTCTGCGGCGGCCGGTCCAAATGTCAGCACCGAAAAGAAGCCTCCGGCGAACACCTGGAAAGGTTGGCCTGCCGATGCTCCACCTCCCGCTATAGCCCCATTCGACGCAGCCCAGGCGAAGTCTCATCAGGAAGCATGGGCGAAGTATCTCGACGTTCCGGTGGAATACACAAACAGCATCGGCATGAAGTTCCGCCTGATCCCGCCGGGCGAGTTCATGATGGGAAGCACGCCGGAGGAGATTGAAGCGG
>JAGQQS010001077.1 GCA_020426105.1 Planctomycetaceae bacterium | reverse complement strand
ATCAGCGAGTGGGGCCACGACTTCCGACCGGACTATACCCGCATGGCCGAGTTTCGAGCGATGATTGGTTCGCCAGTGACTATGGCACTGACCGCGACGGCAACGCCGGAAGTGCAGCAGGATATCGTGGCCCAGCTGGGATTGCACAGTGGCGAAATGCGGATGTTTCATGAAGGGATCGATCGTCCGAACCTCGACCTGCGCGTCGAAGAAATCTGGGATGCTGACGAAAAACAGGAATCCATGATGGCGGTGTTCGATCGCTGGCTGCAGCCGACCACCACAGGCAGTGGTGTCGTTTACTTTACGTTGATTCGCACACTGCTTGAATTCAACGAACGTCTTCGCGCAGAAGGGATTGATCACGTCTGCTATCACGGTGATCTGGAGCGACACGAGCGGCGCGAAATTCAGGATGATTTTATGAACGGCCGTACGCGCCTCGTGCTCGCGACAAACGCCTTCGGAATGGGGGTTGATAAAGACGACATTCGATTTGTCGTACATGCCGATATTCCCGGTTCGATGGAATCGTATTATCAGGAGATCGGACGCGCCGGACGTGACGGTCTGCCGGCCGAATGTGTGTTGCTGTACGACCAGCGCGATCTGAATACCCGGATGGAATTTATTCGCTGGACGAATCCGGACTCCGAATTCTGCGAACGAACTTACCATCACCTGACACACAGTACGGAACAGATCCGGGCGTTCGGGCTCGACTGGCTGCGAGAGCGTCTGTGTGACCGCCAGCGACATGATCGACGGGTGGAAACAGTGCTCGCGTTGCTGCAGCGGTACGGGGTGATTGAGGATGAAACGGACCTGACAAACCTTCAAGTCCTCGGTCCGTTGCCTGAACCCCTGCAGGATCAGAATGCCCGCGCTGCCAAGCTGCTGAGAGATCAGAAGAAGCTTTACGCCCTCGTGCAGTATGTTCAAAGCGACGATCGCCGGCAGTTTATTCGTGACTATTTTGGTGTCGCATGACAGACGGCAGAGATACCAGCCTGATCAGTTCTATCATGCTTGTTCGCCAACAGGCTGGACGCATTCGTGATCTGAAAGGCTTTCGCAAAGGTCATCAGATTCCGTCGGATGTGTCCGAGCATACTCAGTCTTTTGTCGGTCGCATCGCTGAAGAGGATTTGCGCCTCGATCTGGATGAACGTTTCGAAGAATTCCGCCGCCAGTTAAAGTTCAAACGCGTTGAGATTGTCGTCACAGATCCGGCGGGCGGAATCGGACAGATCACAACGCCATGGTTTGACTACCATGTGTCTGTAATCCATGACCAAAATGATGCGACGGCGGTGATCTGGCGGAGGCAATTGTCGGAATTCAAACAGATCGATAAACTGGACTCCAGTGAACTTGCATCTGTCTTCGGTTCGACATTTGATACGGTCGAATTGGCCCCGCCGGCGGCAATTGATATCGCGGCACTGATCGATCAGATCGAAGAAGAAGCGGACGAACGAGTCAGCTTGAATTATGATCGACAGGCCACGTGGTGTTCGGTGTCAATTCGCGGGATTTCCGGGGAAATGCGTTTCACGACCGATCGCATCGCGCTCGTCATCCATCAGGCTCAGCCGCCGGGAAAACTGCTGGACGCTTTTTTCAAAGTTCGCTCGCGGATCAACGCAATACAGGGAACATAGTACAACATGGCAAAGAAAAAGAACCCGACGGAAGACACCGATTTGGGCGACGAACAGAAATTGAGTCTCGAAGAAGCCATGAGTGAACTGGCATCGATCGTGTCGGGGATGGAGTCCGGAAAGGAAACGCTGGACGAGTCACTTGCGCAGTTCGAGCGTGGGATGAAATTGCTGCGTGTGTGCCACAGTAAACTGGATGTCGCCGCACAACGGATCGAAATCGTGACTCAGATGTCGCCCGATGGTGAAGTGAAAACAACGGAGTTTGATGGCGCGGCGACACTGCAAAAAGCAGGGCCATCCAGCGGACGTTCGCGTAAAGTGATTGCGGATGATGGTGACGACGCGCTGTTGTTTTGATCGGCAGCGTTTCAAAACGCCACGACAGATCCGGATTGAATGCTGGACGCCTCAGCCCAGCAAAGCTGCAATGCAGCCAGTGCCGTATCACCGGACAACGGTCCTGCGGATCGTGAACCGGCAATCGTATCGACAGCGACCTGAAGTTCATCGGTAAAGGCGCCGCACCATTTTCCGCTGCCGCCGAGTTCCGGGTGCATCATTTTTCCGTCGTTTGTGATGACGCTGAGCGGCCGACTGACGGTCCATTCTCCTGCCAGCGTTCCGGCATCAAACAGCACCGTCGCGTTTTCAAAATACAATTCGTATCCGTGCGCGAATGCCAGTCCCTTTGCTGCGATTCCTCCGCTCACGCAGGATACGGCGGGTCCGTCTGAGTACAAATAAGAAGTATGAACATGGTTTACAAAGCCGTCCTGCAGCAGGCCTCGCGAAAAAACTCCGTCCGGTTTGCCCAAAGCATGTGCGATGAAATGGTTGTCATGAATGTGCAGATCGATTCCCCAGCCACCGAGTTTCCGAAAGTCGGACATATCATTCGACCAGTCCGGAGGGCTGATGACACGTGTAAAGTGGGCGGCTTTAATTTTCCCGAATCGACCATCCTGAATGGCTTCAGCAGCAAAACGAAATTCCGGAAAGAAGGGCAGGACGTGACCAACAAGCAACGGCACGTTGGCGGTATGCGCCGTCCTGACCATTTGCTCGGCCTGAGCCAAATCGACTGAGATGGGTTTTTCGACCAGAGTTGGCTTGCCTGCTTTCAGTGATTCAATCACGACGTCAAAATGTTTGTCTGTTGGCAGGCAGACGTCGATGAGGTCTATTTCCGGATCGGCCAGAAGCTGCCGGTAATCGGCACAACACTTCAGTTCTGACACATCGACATGGCCTCCGGGAGGCCCAAAATTTCCCTGAATTGACGTCCAGTCTCCAGCCAGCTTTTTGGGATCCCGAGTAGAGAAGGCCGTGACTTTGGCTCCAGCGAGGTCACGCGCCCCTTCGAAGTGTGTGTAACCCATAAATCCGACGCCAATGATCCCAATGCGAATCACGATTCGATCCTTACCTGGTTCTATGCCATGCGGCACACATCTTACAAGCCCAGGGCAACGCCCAACGGCACTCAGTTCGAACCCTAGACGGACGGATCCTGTTAGTCAATCCTGGCGACGTCACCGACCGAACGGAATACGGCCTCGGTCACTTCGAAAGCATCGCATCAGACGTGTTAGAAAAACCGTGTCATCAGTCGCGGCATGAGGAAGTAGCGCATGTCAATGAAATCGTTTTCCAATTCCGCCATGCCGGAACGAATGGATTCATCGACATTTGCGGCTGGTGTCCACCGCCCAAATCGGCGAGTAGCGGCATGGGAACGGATGGGCGCAACCCAGATTCACATCGACGGAGGCGCTGGCGGATTTACGCGTGAGGGTGATTCGGATGTGAGGGTCACCCGGTCATGAAAGCGAAAAGCGGCTGAAGGGAATCGAACCCTCATCCTAAGCTTGGGAAGCTGATGTGTTACCACTA
>JAGQQS010001076.1 GCA_020426105.1 Planctomycetaceae bacterium | reverse complement strand
TACGTCACCATCACAGAAAATGCCACCGGCAATCGATCGACCCGGAAAATCTCAATCAATCCGGCGACCGATTCACTTTCTGATATCGCGGATCAGTTTGAGGCACTGACGGGGCTGACTTCCACAGTCGACACTGTTCGGGGAACGTTGAATCTGAGTGCAGAATCCGGTTACTCCCTGGACTTTGCCGGCCGGGTCGACAATCAGCCTGACCTGAGTCTGCACACCGGGTCCGCCGTCCCTTCGTTTCACGGAACTTTCACTGGTGGCGTCAACGAGCAGTATTCTGTTGAGTACTCCGGAGCGGGCACTATTGGTGTCACCCCCAATCTCTCGGCGACGATTCGAAATCAGTCCGGCGTTGTGATTGCGACTCATCAGGTGGGTGAGGGGTATCAGGCAGGAACGGCTTTGTCTCTGGAAAACGGTTTATCATTTCAGCTGAGTTCGGGCGACGTCAATGCGACGGACCAGGCGTCGGTCTTTGCCGTCACAGATTCGGACAGCACGGGCTTACTGGCCGCGACGGGATTGAATTCATTTTTCGATGGAGTCGATGTAGCGGGTTTCCGTGTTCGGACGGAGGTCTTCGAGAACCCAGGAAACATTGCCGGGACAAAATCCGGAATTACGGGCGATGCCAGCAATTTTGCGTCTTTGGCCGCATTGCGTGACAGGAGATTTGGTGGACTTCAACAGCGGACATTTGTTGAAGAAATGGCGGATATCACGGCAGATGCCGGGTTGCAGGTGCAAACGGCTCGCGTTCAGAGCCAGCAGGCCGAATCGTATCAGCAGCGTCTGGAAGCAGACCGCGCTGCCGTTTCCGGCGTCGACGTCAACGAAGAAATGCTGAAGATCATGGAAGTGGAACGAGCGTACCAGGCAGCCGCTCGATTTATCACATCGGTGAATGCAACGCTCGATGAATTATTCCGAATTGTTTAGTGGTGCTTCTCTGAGTGCGGCGGGATGCGTCGCTCTTTATTTCTGGTGAATTGAGTTGGGATGGATCCCCCCGAAACGGGCAGACTGAAGATCAGTGGATAAACCAACATGACAATTCGCATAACTCAACAACACGCGATCAACACTGCCCGCGGACATCTGCAGCGACAGGCTGCTGAACTGTTTGATGTGCAGCAGCAGATCAGCAGCGGACAAAAAATGCAGCGACCGTCGGACGATCCGGTCGCGATGAGGCGTGCACTGATCCAGAAAGATCGCCTCGATCGTCTGACCGCCCACACGAATTCACTGGGGCATGTCAAATCTCGTCTGGATCAGGCGCATGTTCAGCTTCGCGAAGCTGGCAATCTGCTGCTGCGAGCCCGCGATATTGCTTTATCGGCGAATGGAATCACTGACGAGTCTGAGCGCAGCATTCTGGCCCACGAACTCGATGGAATTCTTGAGCAGCTGGTCAGCGTTGCAAACTCGCAGGATGAAAGTGGGTACTTGTTTAGTGGCACGTCGACACTGGTCAGGCCATTTGAAGTTACCGCAACCGGCAATGCCGTTTATAGAGGATCTGTTGAGAACACGAAGCTGCATCTGACAGGCGACGTCGATCGCAAAGCGTTATTGCCTGGTGGTGATGTGTTTCAGCCGCAGGCTCGCGAGAATCCGGTGGTTATTGGCAGTACGCATGTCCGCGCTGGCAGCGGGATATCTACTGCGACGGGTACGAAAACGATTGACATTACGCATTCGTCGACCACGTTTGCACCGGGATCGGGCGTGGCAGCAGGAACCAGTTCAGCGACTTCGGATACCATTATTGGTGCGGCCGGTGTGCACAGAATCCAGATTACTGACACGAGCGGTACGGGTGCCTTTGGGACGATTTCGCTGAATGGCGGGGCACCTGTCGATTTCAGTTCGACCGATACGGACCTGAGAATTATCGACACTCAGGGGCAGGTCGTTCACGTCGACACGACGTCCATCACTCCCGGTTTTTCTGGTGAAGTCGACATCACTGCGGATGGAGAAGTCTCTGTCGATGGAGGCGCAAGCTCAACGCCATTAACATTTGCTGCCAATCAGTCAGTGACTGACAGCCGGGATGGTTCGACTGTTTTTCTGGACACGGCACTGGTTGATCGTGTTGGCTCCGACACCATCGAGTTCCCGGGTACGTCTGACGTCTTTGCCGCAATCACACAGCTTCGGGATGATATTCGCAATACTCGAGGTCTGTCGGACTCTCAGCTGAGTGAGGCGATCAATCGGCGGGTCGGAGATCTGCAACGCGTCCACGATCACGTTCTTGATATGGTCGGTGTTCAGTCTGTCAGCCTCGAGCAACTCGATCGTTTGCAGATTCGGACGGAAGATCTGACTCTCAATGAGCAGCTGGAATACAACGAAACAACAGCGGCCGATATCACGGCAGCAGTCGTTCGCATGCAGGAACTTACAAATCTTCAGCAGTATACGGTTGCCGCAGTCTCAAAAATCCTTCAACCGACACTGCTGAATTACCTTCAATAAAACTTCCTTAACTCAGGCTGGGTGATCGAGATGATTCAAAGGATTGATCCACCTCACTTTATTTCAGCGGGGCCACACGTGGAGCGAATACCGTATGAAAATCTGAAAGAGATGTTTGA
>JAGQQS010001075.1:2827-3397 GCA_020426105.1 Planctomycetaceae bacterium | reverse complement strand
CGATCGCTGTGCCGAACAGTATTGGGTCAGGTCCGAATGGCACTGTCGTGAGCGGAAGTTATTTCAGGTGCAGTGTTTACGCAATTCGGCTTTGAGAACATGTCTGGGCTTCTGCATGAGAGGGTATCCGTGGCGGCGGCGTTTGATGACGCGAGGTTCCAGGCGGCCGGGACGCTCTCCGACTCGGCAGGCGGCGATGTGTTTCAGGAGTTCCGCGGATTCCCTTCGCAATGCCTCCTGCGACATCAGTCCGCTCGCATGCACGGCCCAGCCAGCGAGAACGAACTGACACGTGCCGGTGAAACTTATCGAGCGTGGTTTCTGCTGGCTCCGCAATGCCGCAGAGGCAGCCGTCAGACGGATCAGATTGTACGCCAGAATCGTCGTGCGAAATTCAATGCGAACCATTTTGGGAGACTTGCAGCGAACGTGTCCAAGATTCAATGAATCCTTGACACTTCTTATGTCTAACTCCGAATGCCAGCGGTAGCCATAGAGTTCGGCGATATCTTCCTTCGTGTACTTATGAACGTCCGTCATGGTGGTGACCACCGTGATCAACTTTGTACG
>JAGQQS010001075.1:0-2783 GCA_020426105.1 Planctomycetaceae bacterium | reverse complement strand
GGAATGGTCGCGTATGTTTCTTCGTCCATCCACTTCGGCCTTACAGGCTTCGTCCACACGATGATATGATCGTATTTTCCGAGCCGACGGCCTTTGCGAAAATCGGTGTGACGAAGCTGGTGCAGTCGAGCACACACATCGACGTTCTGATTGAGCAACAGAGCGATCATCATGAACGAACAGTAGTGCCGATCGAACACGACAACATCACCGGCCATCAGCGATTTCATCATCTGCCGCAGCAAAGCGGTCTCGCCCGTTTCTTTGCCTTTATACGGCCCGAGCACAACGTCCATCACCATTGCCGTTGCGAGAGACATGATGGCAACGCAGCGAGCGATCGGCAGCCCGACGCCCTTCTTCTGAGTTCGTGGCTGAGGGAATTCGGCCTGATTCTTTTCCGTGCCGGGCATCGTGAACGTGAAGCCGTCGGCGAGTTTCGCATGCCGACTACACCACATCCATGATTCGTCAGCCATGCGTTCTGCATCGCTGGCGACTTCGCTGCTGAGTTCACGGATCGCCGGCTCAGAAAGTTTGGCCCGAGCCCGGCAATAGTCGCCGGTGTCCTCCGTGGGAGATTCGCGACCTGCCTGCAGGCAAAAGCTAATGATACACGCAACCGCCGACTGGCACGAAGCTTCCTTGCCATCTCGCAGCACCTGTCCAAGAAACGCCCACAACACAGTCGCCGTATTGTAAATGCCGTTCTCACCAAATAGCCCGCCGTGTTTGCGGAAGATGCCATCGATCTTCTCAGCAGTCACGACCGATGCGAATGGCAAACCCGGCTGCAGCAGGAATCCTTCGACGATTGTCTGAAACCCGATGTTCCCGGAATCACCCGAATCTGATAAAGGCTGGCGCATGAAAAACCCTCCCTGGCTTCTGTGGGCACAGATTCACCAGAGAGGGCTCGCTATTCTTACCAGAGACAGAAGTTCTTAATCAATATCAGTCTCAGGTCGCACCAGTTTAAGACTTTTCCTCGCGCGATCATAGACCAGACTACGCGCTATTAAGCGGCACGACAGTGCCATTCGTGCATGGTACCTAATGTTAGAGAATGCGACCATTTTCAATCGCAATTCATCACTCAGAGAGTGATGGCTACTTTTGTTACAATTGCTATGGTACCTGATGTTTCTTGCGGCGATTCAATGCGTTTCCTGTGCAGTCAGATGAGCACTATCTGACGAGGCCGGGCTCATCACATCGGAGTGTGATGGCGAGACAGTCCCTGTGAGCCGTGCATTTTTTGACGTGTACACTGTACGCGGATCTCTGTGCGCGGTACGTTGTTGGTATTAAAACGCTGTTTTCGGCTGAATCATCGTCAGGATCGTCGATGCGGATAAGCTGCTCTGTTGCCTGGATCATCATCGCCTTTGCCGTTCCTGCCGGGTCACCGGCGGTCGCGGGCGACGAAATTATTCTCTCCGCTACCGAAAAGCACGAAAAGTCGAATACATTTCAATCGGACATTCAGCCAATCCTGGCGCGCAGCTGCGTTAGTTGTCACGCCGCTGATAACCGCAAAGCGGAACTCAATTTAGCAGATGTCGCAGGAATCAAAGCGGGTGGCGAATCCGGCCCCGTGATTGTCGCAGGCGAACCGGCCATGAGTCGGCTTTTTCAGAAAGTTGAAAGCGGCGAGATGCCGCCGGACGAAAAGAATCGACTTTCAGACGCTGAGGTCCGACTCATTGAGCAGTGGATAAGGTCGGGGGCCACGCTTCCCATTGAGACAGAAGGTGATCGTGCACAGGTTCCCAGTCAACACGATGTGATACCGATAATGCTGCGTCACTGTACGGTCTGCCATGGGCATCGTCGGCAGGAAGGCGGGCTGAATCTATCGTCAAAAGCGACAATGCTGACGGGAGGAAATTCCGGGCCGGCGATCGTCCCCGGTCGGCCCGATGAAAGCCTGCTGATAAAACGAATTCAGGCCGGGGAGATGCCGCCGCATGAACGGCTGGTTGAAGCCAGCGTGAAGCCCGTCGAGGCCGATGAAGCATTGGTTATTGAACGCTGGATCAGTGCGGGGGCGCCGGAAGCTGATGTGCAACCGGATGTGGCTACATCCGAACCTGACCCGCTGGTATCAGACGCGGACAGAGCTTTCTGGTCGTTTCAGCCGCCAGCCCCCGTGGAAGTTCCTGTCTTGCACGGGAATGATCGAGTCCGAAATCCAATTGATGCCTTCGTATTGCAGAAACTTGAACAGGCAGGGCTTGCGTTTGCCCCGGAGGCAGACCGAACGACTTTGATTCGACGGGCGAGTTTTGATTTGACCGGACTTCCTCCCGAGCCCGAAGAAGTCACGGCATTCGTCAATGATTCGGATCCGATGGCATATGAAAAGTTGATCGAGCGTCTGCTCTCGTCGCCGCGGTATGGTGAACGCTGGGGGCGATATTGGCTGGACGTAGCCGGGTATGCCGATTCCGAAGGCAAACGCGAACAGGACCTGCCGCGCCCGTTTGCCTGGCGCTACAGAGATTACGTGATTCGTTCGCTGAATGCGGACAAACCATACGACCGATTTCTGCTGGAGCAATTGGCAGGTGATGAACTGGTGGACTATGAACACGCCGCTGAAATTACACCGGAGATCGCCGACAATCTGATTGCAACCGCATTTCTGCGGATGGTACCGGATGCGACGTGGGCAAACATTACGGGCTATGTTCCCGATCGAATTGAAGTCATCGCGGATGAGATCGATGTTTTGGGCTCAGCGGTCATGGGATTGACGTTAAAATGTGCCCGCTGCCATA
>JAGQQS010001074.1 GCA_020426105.1 Planctomycetaceae bacterium | reverse complement strand
ACACGCTGAACTGCCTTCGCAGATTTTCAAGATTGCATCGATTCCCTGAGTCGGCCGGGAATGCTGCGTTTCTCGACTTTTTCAGGAGCGTCGCGTCGTCAATTCCATCCACGTGCACCACGTGATTTTCAGCATCGAAGGCCGTCATGAGTCCGTCGAAGAGGGGACGCAGGATACAGAGGTATCGTGAAAAAGACCGTCCATGAATCTGTCCTTCTGTCCGAATATCTGTTGCGACGCCCTCGGCAATAGCTCATTATGGGGGGGCGTGCATTAATTCCACACCAATTGTTAGTTATACACTTGGTGGTGGTTAGTTCTTCTCCCTGGAGTCGTCCTGATTCCCTGGACTGCACGGTAGTTACGGACAGCGTTTCGATTCAGTTTGTTCGGATACTCGCGAAGCTTCGATATTTCTCTAAACAGGGTTGTACCGTTTATGTGTCTGCACCGTTTCACTTCGACAGAGTTTATTGAAAAACTGAAATCCGTCATGGCCGGAATCAAATCAGGACGAAATGGCCGAGCGAGGCAGCGTGCGTGCTTTTGGGAGGGAGAATTCCTTGAATCGAGGGAATTGCTTTCGTCCACCTCACTAGCGCTCGATTTTACTCAGTATCAAGCGCAATCTCCGCCCACGAGACTGACGAACCAGTCTGGTTTTCTGACAGGACCTACAAGCGGGCAGCCCCTTGAAATTGCGATAGATTATCTGAAAGACTATTCCGTTGCTTTGGGACTGACGCCTCAGGACATCGATTCGCTTGAGGTCACGAACAGCTATCAGAGTAGTGTTTCGCAGGTGACTCATATCTACTTTCAGCAGGTGGTGAACGGGATTCCTGTCGTGAATTCCAGTCTCAATATCAACATCACGAAGTACGGCGAGGTCATAAATGTTGGTTCTTCGATTCTGCCGTCGGTGGCCACCAACACTGTCACACCGGACCCGCAACTGTCCGCGCTTCAGGCTTTGAACTCACTTGTAACGTCGCTTGGGTGGACCTATGAAGGCACGCCGGGCCTCGTGGCTACAACAGTCGGCTCGGTATCTCAGGAAACATTGCTGTCTTCCGCAGGGATTTCTCGAACGGCGGAGATTCCAGCGGCCCTCCGATATGTTCCACGCGAGGATGGGTCAGTTGAACTGGCATGGTTACTCAATATCCAGACGACGGACGGCCAGAGTTGGTATGACGCTGCGGTCAGTTCGAGCAGCGGACAACTCCTGAATCTCGAGGATTGGGTCAATCAGGCGTCTTATCGCGGTATCGAAATTCCGTTTGAGAATCCACAGGAACATGCGACCTCGTTGATCATTGATCCGCAATCCAGGTCGAACGCTTCACCATTTGGCTGGCACGACACAGACGGCGTCGCCGGCCCGGAGTTCACGGATACTAGAGGAAACAACGTTTTCGCGCAGGAAGACAAGGATGACAACGACACAGGCGGAAATCGTCCGGACGGCGGGGCCGCTTTGGTTTTTGACTTTCCGTTTGATCCCGCCCTGGACGCTCAAGCCAATGAAAATGCGGCGATTGTCAACTTATTCTACTGGAATAATGTCATCCACGATGTGCTTTATAATTACGGGTTTGATGAAACCGCAGGGAACTTTCAGTTCAACAACTACGGCAAGGGCGGAATTGGTGGAGACCAGGTAGAGGCCGACGCTTTAGATGGGTCGGGAGTGAATAATGCGAATTTTGCGACTCCACCGGACGGTATCTCCGGTCGGATGCAAATGTTCGAATTCACCTTCACGACACCAACACGCGACAGTGACCTGGACAGTTTTATCATCGTGCATGAGTTCGGTCACGGGCTGAGCAACCGACTCACAGGAGGACCAGCGAACGCGGGTGCACTGATTCAGGCTCAGAGTCGAGGTATGGGCGAAGGCTGGAGTGACTTTCTGGCACTGATGTTCACACAGAAGTCAACCGATGCACAATTCGATGCATATTCGACCGGGAATTACGTCCTCGGTAATCCACTCAATGACCCAAATGGGGGCATTCGCGATTTTCCATATAGCTTTGATCTGTCAGTTTCACCGAAGACA
This sequence comes from Planctomycetaceae bacterium, assembly GCA_020426105.1. Classification (GTDB taxonomy): domain Bacteria; phylum Planctomycetota; class Planctomycetia; order Planctomycetales; family Planctomycetaceae; genus SXXK01. Next base: position 1,819 of record JAGQQS010001074.1, on the reverse strand, counting down.
TATGGAGATTTTCAGGTGAATTCGTTTCCACATCCGAATGGCGAGATTATTGCCGCAACTTTGTGGGATCTGAACTGGCTGATGATCAACGGGAATGGAACTTCGATTTCGGGCAAGGGTTTTGAACCCGACATTTACAATTCAGCAAGTGGCAGGGGCAACACGGAGTTAATGCAGATTTTTGTTGAAGCCTTGAAACTTCAGCCGTCCAACCCCACATATCTTGATTTTCGAGACGCGGTGCTCGCCGCTGACCGTGCAATCACGGGAGGCGAAAACTCCATTGCTATCTGGACTGCATTTGCCCGGCGTGGAATGGGCTTCAGCGCTTCCGATGGCGGGAGCGCGGCCTCCGGTTCGGTTGAGGAAGCATTTGATCTGCCGCCAGGACTTCTGTTTGAGTTTACCGTCACTCCGAATCCCGTTTTCGAAAATGCTGGAATCGGGGGGGCTTCGGGAATGCTGAAACGGCCTGCGTCGATCCCGATAAATACAGCGTTGACCGTCAGTTTGACGAGCAGCGACACCTCAGAAATTCAGGTTCCTGTGAACGTGACGATTCCAGCCGGGTCAGCATCGGCGACTTTTCCGATCGACATTATCGATGACAATGTACTCGACGGAACCCAGACAGTCACATTGACGGCGACGACAACGGTCAATGGTGGTGTGCGTGTTGTTTCAGCGATCGTCAATGTTCTTGACCACGAAACGCTTTCATTCGAGATCACTCCTGCGTCAATTCATGAAGACGCGGGTCAGAATGCGGCGACAGTCAAATTAACCCGATTTGAGACGATTGGCGATCTGGTGGTCACATTGTCGAATTCTGCCCCCTCGGAACTGTCAATTCCGTCCACGGTGACCTTTCCGGATGGAGCAGATTCCGTCACTTTTTCGGTCGATGCGGTTGACGACAACGTGCGCGACGGATTGCAGACTGTCACCATCTCAGCGGTGGCGTTTCGTTATCAGTCCAATTCCGCCACGATCGACGTTGAAGATTCTGAAATCATCCATGTCGATGTCGTCGCCGATAAAATCTCGGAGGCAGCCGGTCCGGCGGCGACTCAGGTGAAGGTTTCCCGCTCAGACACGGCAGGGCCGTTTGACTATGTGACCACGCAGACTTTCACAAATCCGGATATTTTCGGAATTCCTGACAACGGTACACTTTATTCGCAAATCATTGTGCCAGCTCAGGCGTCGCGGATAACTGATCTGAATGTCACCGTTAACTTTAAACATGAGTGGCTGGGGGATCTGGACGTCTTTCTGATAAGCCCAAACGGAACTCAGATCACGCTGTTCACAGACCTGCTGTCGAGCGGCACACAGCTTGTAGGTACGATTCTGGATGATCAATCCAGTGTCTCAATCCAATCCGGAGCAGCGCCGTTCACGGGACGTTTTGCTCCGCAGCAACCACTGGGCACGTTCAACATGGAATCTCCGGTTGGAACGTGGCTGCTGAAGGTTGTTGATGACAACGCAACTGACTTCGGTGAGTTACTCGGCTGGTCTATGACCATGGAAACGGTGGGCCTGTCGGAAACGACAGTTGTGCTGGAGACCTCGAATATCGGTAAAGCAGGTTTCCACGGCAATGCGACAACGACCGTGGTGATCCCGGCTAATCAGTCTGAAGCATTCGTTCCGCTGGATGCGATTGATAACAACATCCTCGACGGAAATACGGTCGTTACGATCAGAGCGATTGGTGTAAACGTTGCAGGACTTGGTCTGGGCAGCGATACGGTGATTGTGACCGACAAAGAGTCGCTGGCATTTACCACCAGTGTTTCCACGGTTTCAGAAG
>JAGQQS010001073.1 GCA_020426105.1 Planctomycetaceae bacterium | reverse complement strand
CGACTTTGAATTTTCGTTGGTTCAGTTTCCTCGGATTTGCATCCGAGGCTATCGCCTGTCGGCGCATTCGCGACTGTCTGCCGCGCCAAGCTTTCTACGTCATGAAGACGTTCGCGTGATTTATGTGTCCCCAGTTGTGGAGCAACGACAGGCATCAGCCTCGGACGCATGTCCGAGGTCGCTGTCCAATAGTGTGCCAGTTGCGAAGCAACGACATCAAACCGATCGTGCTGAATCGCGGGATTGTGACAGCCCGAACGGAAGGAACGAACGCTGAAGTGTAATTGCATAAAGCCTAAGAGACCGACACTGTCACAGGCGTGTCGGCCACCTGGCCCGAAATTGTGCAATTTCAAAACATCGCTGCCACGGGTTAGACGATTCACAATCCTTGACGGCGTGGCACTTGCGAGATCGCGGACTATTCGGGGTATTCAACCTCAACCAGCGGCTGGATTAATCCGCCTTTAGGCGGGACACGACCGTAAACAGATTCGTCCCATGTGTGCAGTCCCAGAACAGCGCGAGAGACCGCGGGTGCCAGCAGACTGCGATACACGAGGACCTGATGTTCGCCGATTCGAATTCGAAAGCCACGGGCTTCATGCGCACCCACTGTGCGGCGCGATTCCGTGACCGTACAGCGGTTCCAGTCTGCCGGGACATCGATCCGTTTTGGATGCCAGTCCAGAGCGAGGGGAAGGGTTACACCACCTCTGCCGCTACCCACAAGCTCAAGCTGACCATCGTGCTCCTGATAACTTCCGAGTGCATGCTGGACGCGATCGTCTTCCAGCCATAGTGGAAACGTTCGCATGGTTCGCGACCCGGTCGAAATCGTCAGTTCACGCGTCACGTCGCAGGCCACGACAGCCGCTCCCTTCACAAGAGGCAGCGATGTCATCAGTTGCACATTGCGATCCGGTTCACTGCTCGTCACGCTATCGACAAGCATCGCAAAGCGATCAAAAGGCGCAAGCAGCAGCTGTCGCATCTGTTTCACAACCGGGCTGTCTTCCGCTTCCAGCTCCACAAACACCGTTTCCGGATCAAGGAACCAGCAACTGCATTTCCAGGCCGTGGGCGCCGGAATTATCTGATCATCCAGCTGTACTGACCAATTCCAGCTGCCCCCAATGATCGGAACACCTGCTGCAGCGACCATGACCTGCGGAATGCTCGAGTGCCATTCCAGCGTGATCAGGTCTGCGTCAGCCTCGGCCGATGACCGAAGAATCGCGACGCAGCCTGAATCCGATTGCCACGACACTTCCGGATTTCTGATTTTTTCGAGGGCTTTTCGATTCGCCTCCTTCTTGAGCTTCCCGGCATCAGCTTTCGACTTACCCTTGCCTGACTTATGATCGCCGGAAAGTACATCGACGTCCTCGTCGGATGGCTTCTGCTGTTTATATTTCTGCGGCGGCGTAACCTTCTTTGCAGGTTTTCTGCATTGCTCTACAAATTTCCTTAAGCGCTTGGCATGACTTGATCCCGACAGCGGTATCAACAATTCCAGCGGCGTACGCAGGGTAAATCCTGGCAGCCCCGGGGCGTCAGTTGCTGATGACTGTTGAGCGGGAAGTGTCAGCAGAGCGGCGCGTTCGGTGACGAGCGTCAGGCGTTCAACACATTCACCGCGCCACAGCGGCTCATGGAATGCGGCCGACCAGACGGAGCAGCGTGTGATGGGAGCCAGCCAGTCTGCCAGTCGATGCAGCAATGAACCATGGACGAGTCCGTCAGTGTCGGTACATTCCAGCAACATCTTCTGCATGGATTCAGCACCGGACTTCGCCAGAGTCTGCACGCCACCCAGAGGACTTAAAAGGAGACTGGAAATCCATGGAGACTCACCTTGCCGGATCATTTGCCGGATCGCGTCGTCGTCGCGGGAGGCATCAGGTGCGTCGAACAGACTTCCGGAAGAATCCCGCAGGGCGGTATCTGCGATCACTGCGAGCGTCTGGGTGAAATTCTCCGGCGTCAGCGATTTTCCCTCCCGGAGGAGCAATTCTGCGATGGCGATCGATTCCCATGGTCCCGGGGCGGCGCCGACTTCGATGAGCCAATTGGCGATCACTTCATTATAATCCCCAAACCCACGGAAGCTCTTATCCTTGCGCTTATCCTTGGTCTTCCCTTTCTTTTTCTTTCGCGACGTCAGTTCTTCCAGAGACGCCGACAGCTCGCGTTCGCGACCGCTCAACGCAACAGCGTCGATGGACCATGTTGCCAGCAGCGGTGAATGCCCCAACTGCTTTCGCAGGCGCTTGCCTGGCTTCGAAAGCACAGCCAGAAACGCATCCTGAAAAGCGGAAAGATCGTCTGCGGCTATTGCTGCCTTTAGATCCGGATCGGCCTTGCGACCCAACGGAATTGCATGCAGAACTTTTTTCAACAGCGTTTGTGTAGCCATGAATGTCGCCTGTCGCCAGAAATCAAATTGTAAGTTTCAAAGGGTGAGTCAAATCGTCGTTGAAGAGAAACCGCCATCAACGACAATGTTCTGGCCGGTCACGAAAGAGGAGGCTCTATGCGAAGCGAGCCATACGACGGCGCCGTCCAGTTCCTGTGCTTCACCAAACCGTGACATGGGCGTGTGGCCGATAATTTGACCGCCGCGTTCTGTATAAGTACCGTCATCTTTGAATAACAATGCGCGGTTCTGGTCTGCGGGGAAGAACCCGGGGCTGATCGCATTGACGCGAACTCCCTGCGTCGCCCATTCGCGAGCGAGAAATTTCGTGAAGTTGATCACGGCAGCTTTTGCAGCGGAATACGCAACAACGCGCGACAGCGGGATCATGCCGGCCATTGAAGCAATATTGATGATGCTGCCCTTACGCTGTGCGAGCATCGATTCACCAAACACCTGAGCCGGCAACAACGCTCCGCCGACAAGATTCAGATCAAAAACCCCGTTCCAGCCTTCCCGTGAAAGCTTGCAGAAGTCGCTGCCTGGTGGCAATGTTGCATCCGGGCGATTTCCACCAGCGGCCGCCACGAGGATGGTGACAGAACCCAGCTTGCCAATGATCGCATTTCGCGCGACTTTCAACGAACTCGCATCAAGAGCATCAGCCGACTGAAACACCGCCTTGCCGCCCGCCGCCTGAATCTGATTGACCCGCGCCTGCCCACGCTCCTCGCTCCGGCCAACAACTGCCACGTTTGCTCCGGCGGCCGCGAGGGCCGATGCCATTCCGCCCCCCAAAACTCCTGTGCCTCCAAGGACGACGGCGGTTTCGCCCGTGAGATCAAAAATAGATGTTGTCATGCGATGCTTCTGTATTTCTGGTAGTGGGACTGAATAACTTCTTGAATCCCCGATTTTCACCAAACCACCACGATTCTTCAGCACCAACGGCCTTCAAAGTTCAACTTTCGTGCACGTTGTCGTTTAACGGACAACTTCAGACCAGCACCAAATCAGCGAATTCTCAGGGATTGCGCGGCAGGATGTTCAGGAATTCCGGAAACCGCAGGTCAATTGCCAGCGATCAGCAAGAATGCGGTCGGACTCCATTGAGAGCGGACGTTTTGTGCGGTAAGAAGCACTTCCTGAAAGACGGGGCTAACAATGGCCAGCCGCCAGAGGGTCGGACCCCTTGGTGGCGCGCGTGTTTTTGTCTTTCAGGAATGCCAAAACGGGAGAATCACCTGTGCGGCATACCTAAAAGTCGCCCCGTGGCAGCAAAGCCTTCATTCTGAGCTGAGCGCCGTCAGTAACCTTTCCCTGAACGCGAAACTTTCAACGCGATCGGGAATGCAGGTCTACCATGAGTCGACATATTTTTGTCACGGGCGGCGTCGTTAGTTCACTCGGCAA
>JAGQQS010000068.1:1363-5436 GCA_020426105.1 Planctomycetaceae bacterium | reverse complement strand
CGCATGACGTCGGGCTTTATGGCGCGGCGATAGCCACTGCCGAACGCACTAATCGGGCTACCCAGCCTGGAAGCGTAAAGCTCCTCCAGTCGAGAAGCTGGCGTTGGAGTAGAACTATCGCAATGGGTTGCTCCCACGGTGATGGCATTCACACTTTCAGCCGGAGACAATAAGCGACGATTCCTCGCATCTGCAAACAGAACGTTAAACACTTGGCTTTCTCTGGCCGCCGGTGCAAGAGCGCGGAAATCCGTCAGGGGCATTCCCGGATGAAAGTCTCGAGCGTGATTCCCCGCACTGACGACAAACAGCACCTGATATTTCTCGCTCAACCAATCAAGCAGTTTTGCCAGAGGGCTAAGGAAATGATCGAAAGGTCGATACGGGTCACCAATAGATAAATTAATCACCTTGACCGATGCAGCGACTGCTGGTTGACCGCCGTCCGATTCGAACATTCGACGGACGGAGCGATGGATCAAATCAACAAGTAAAACTCGCTGCGGAACTTCTTCGACCCAGCGATCATTGTGGTCCTGCCTCGGCTGCAGGATTGGACGTACGTAAACTGGTGTATTGAGATAGCTGGTAGAAACACTCAGGTCGCCTCGAACAACCAATGAGCACATTGCGGTTCCGTGGCTACGCGCAGGTGTGGGATAATTACTGGCGAAATCATCCGGATCATCGAACAGAATCCGATCCGCAAGAACCTGATGATTCAGAAGCGGGCAACCATCAAGTACAGCAACGACAGGTGCCCCTTCAGGAGATTGTTGTGGCTGAGGGCTTGGAATGGTTGTTAGCTCATCCGGAGCCGGTTGCCTTTTTGATGCCATCTGTCCCGTCGGACGGAAAAGCATGATGGCATCGTTCCTGACCAATTCGACGTTTGGATCGCTAATCAACTGATCGATCGATCCGCGAGGTAATTCGGCGAGAATACTGTGGTAGCAAATCTCGGGAATGGTCGAAGACGTGATGACTTTGCCGTTCAGTCGTTGCACTTGTGCAGCCACGGCTTGTTCCGCCAGATTACGTTGCTGCTCATTACTTCGAAACCACAGCTCAATCTCGACATCCACAAGCTGAGTTGAGTAATACTCTAAATCTTCGATCCACCCTGCCATCAACTCCGATTCGAGCAAGCGATCCTTTACCCCCCAGCGTCGGATGTCCTTGAGTAGGAGGAACACGCTCTTTATCTTCGCAAGCCCATAATCAGCACCCTTGAATTTCATCTTGCGGTCACGCTGAAATCGATCCCAGAGGCTGAGCATCTGCTGCAGCGCACGCTGGTTGGACATCATGAGGTAAACGCGACCACCGAGCTGCTTTGCTGGATTGTCCGTATTGAAAAAATCTTCGTCCGGAGCAATTTGATTTACGTCATATTCACCAAGCCAATCAAGTTCCGGGATTTTGCTGACGGCTTTGTAAAACTCGTCGACTCGTCCAACGGTTTCGAGAACGAGCACTTGTTCAGGATCAATGCCATCCGGTGATGATTGCAGTTCGAGACGACGATCTTCGAACGATTTCTCCAAAGCTGTCAGCTTTGGCGCGAGTCTTTCCGCTTGCCGATCCGCGCCAGGAGTGTGCGGTCGGGTTATCGGAGCACTCTTTAAGTTGTTTTTTGATGCTTGCCCCGGTTGTGGAAAGAACAAGAGAGGGAGACGAGCCATTACTCATTGCCTCCGTCATTTTCGAATGCGGTGACGGATCGGCTTTTCCAATCCTTGAGTGTTCCATCCACTACTTTCTTCATCTCAGCTTCGGGTAACGCAAGCACGTATCGGCGGTATGCTGACAGACCAAATTCCTCCAGTTCCGAAAAACTAAAACCAGCGAGCTTCTTGCTTAACGTGGAGTGCGCATATCCCAGCGATCGCCCGATCCGCTTTTCAAACTTCGCCAGCCATTCGACGAGGCCCGATTTCGAAGGCTTTGGCAATTCCAGCCTGACCTGAAATCGACGCCACACGGCGCGGTCCAGCAATTCCGGGTGGTTGGTGGCTCCGATGACAACCACGTGGTTTGGGAGTGAGTCCATCTGCATCAAGAGCGAACTGACCACACGCTTGATTTCGCCAGTCTCATGGGCATCCCCACGCTCTTTTCCCAGCGTCTCGAATTCGTCAAAAAAAAGAACACAGTTACGAGTTTTTGCGTAGTCGAGTAGCTTTCGCAGCCTCACCGCAGTTTCACCCAGATACGCTCCAATAATGCTTTCGTAGCGAACGTGCAGCAGTGGCACCATCAATGACTCCGCAATCGCTTCCGCCAGAGAGGTCTTGCCGTTTCCGGGGGGGCCAATCAGCAAAATACGGCTGCGAGGTTCGAGGCTGTAGGTGCGCAGGAGGTCTGCCCTATGATGTTCCGTGATAACTTCATGTACATTGGAGAGGACTTCTGCTGGAAGGACCAGGTCATCCAATCGCTTCTGAGGAATCGTCTCCAGCACCAGGCCGGAGCCGCGATTGTCGACAAGGACCGTACCGTTGGTCGTTGGTCTTTCAGCAGGAGCCTGTTCGAGTATTTCAACCAATCGTTCTGCGAGTACAGTGTGCTTCTTGGCTCTTTCCTCAGCAATCAACGCCTCGACAGCCTTGCGAAAGCGCACGCGATCACCTGTCGTGCCTGAGGCGACGAGGTCGGTGAGTAGGTCAGCGCGTGCCATCGATAGTTCCTGCTGTTTGTTTGTAGTCCAATAAGCTCTTTTAAGTTTTCAGTTCTGCTCGTGATAATAAGTCGATCAATTTGTAGTTGATCGACGCAACACCCCAGTCCGGCTCTCGCTCAAATGGATTGCGAATGTAGTACGGTCCGTCAACACTGTCGTCCTCGCCAATCAACACGATCGCAAGAATGAACTTACTGCCTTGATTAAAAGCATAGAGCATCTCATTCCGAGTAACTGTGACTGTGGCAGCACCTTTGACACGGCCTTTGACTTCAATGTGCCTCGCGTCGGGGCGCCGACCGTCCACCGACGGTGGCTGGGATGTTAAATCCCAGCCGCACTTTTCTGCGGACACATCCTGAACCTGGCAGCCCGCAGCCTCTTCCACTTTACGAACAGCATCCATCGCCAAATGTTCGATGCGGGAACGTGCCACCGGATCAGCGGAAATTGCTGCCGCTCCAATTTGATTGTTTCCGCTAGCTGCGTTTAAAAGGCCAGCGGGAATCACCAAGGCTCCGCTCAAGACAACCGGCGTGCCAGACGTCACGTGACGCATCGATTGCAGCGACTTTTTTCGGTTTTCCAGTCGGCCCTGCAAGTCGTTAATGGTGCGGCGGGCGTTTTCCAGATTGAGACGCACGTCTTTGCCGGCTTCTTTGTCTTCGCTGAGTTTCATCCAGCGATCGGTCCAGAAGTCGATTTCCTTGGTAAGCCGGTCGTTGACGGCCTGCAGCGTCTTGTCTACTTGAGCAATGCGGCGTTCGGCGACTTCCTTGAAATGCTCGGGCACCAGGCTGGTTGCTGCCAGACCAAGAGCTTTCTGCTCCAGATTGTTCGACAACCAATCGGCCTCAAGCTGCTCCTGAACGACTGGTCGGTCGTTTTCAGTGATCGGTTCAAGGTCAAGATGCGGAGCCCAGCCCGCAAACGAAGCCTCGCCGTTTGGTGTGACTCGTACAAACTGCAATCTCTTGGATATCACCGTACCGTCGCCGGATTTAACTTCATGCGTCAGCATAAACAGCAACCACGGTTCTGTACCTTCGTCAGAAGCATCTACCAACACAGTTCCCTGACGCAGCAGATTCGCATTCTCCTCCAGGATGACGTCGCTGACCGACAGCATGAGCGGATGACCGGGATGCAGCATAACGGCTGGAACAGTGCCCGGCTTATCCAGCGGCTGAACAGCTTCCTTTGTAAAGCAGACTCGTTCGTACCGCCGCAGCACCGGCGACTGATCCCGACGATTTCGCCCCGTGATACGACGGTCGCGTTCACGCAAGGACGTGGGCACATGCGTAATCTCAAATCGATCCGTTTCACGCGGCCGCATGCTGCCACCGAGTTTCTCAAATGCTTCGGTAAAGAATGATCGAACAAAGTA
>JAGQQS010000068.1:0-1299 GCA_020426105.1 Planctomycetaceae bacterium | reverse complement strand
TCGCTCCGGGCTGAACGTCTCTTGAGAAAGAGCATTTCGGTCCATGATGGACTTTAAGTGCTCGGCACCGAAAGCATGGTCAATCTGCTGCTGTAGCCTGGCTCGCGTTTCCGGCAGGTCGCTGTACTTGATTGCATCAAGCAAAAGATTCTTGAGGCTGATATCTTCAAAGACCTCGCCAAGGATGTCGAAGACTCGGCCTTTTAATGCAACGTTTTCAACTTCCAGTTTCTTGAGCAATCGGAAATAGACGTCACCTTCTCGGGTTTCCTTGGCGACAAGGTTCCAAAGATGGCAGACTTCGGTTTGGCCAATACGATGAATTCGCCCGAATCGTTGTTCCAGCCGGTTGGGATTCCATGGCAGGTCATAATTGACCATCAGGTGGGCGTTTTGCAGATTGACACCTTCGCCGGCTGCATCGGTGGCAATGAGAACTCGGGTGTCGGGGTCGCTGCGAAAAAGTGACTGAGCTTTGCGGCGGTCATCTCGCTTGACGCTGCCATGGATGGTGACGATGGCTTCCGGGTTACCCAGTACTCCCGCTATCTTGGCATGCAGGTAGTTCAGAGTGTCTTTGTGTTCGGTGAAGATGATCAGCTTGCGAAGCCGACCGGTTGTGTCTTTGAGTTCTGGCGCGTCCTGCAGGATGCGTGACAACTCATCCCACTTGCGGTCGAGCCCGGAAGCGACGACAGCTTTCGCCTGAGCTTCCAACCCTTCGAGTATTACGATTTCTGAACGAAGTTCTTCCGGCGTCTGCGAAGCCGTCGCACGATCCACCAGTTCTTCTTCGAGCTGTTCCTGTTCCTCAGCGGTGAGGTCGTCGTCGTCTTCCGGCGGTTGTTCCAATGTTTCGGCAAGCAGCGTTCGACCACGCTCGTTAAAATTCTCTTCGCGAAGTCGTTTTTCCAAACGTTCGCGTCGACGTTTGAGGGACTGAAAGATCGCTTCGGGACTGGAGGCCAGTCTTCGTTGCAGCGCCGTGAGGGCGAATCCGACGGAACCTTTTCGCTGACCACCAAGGGTTTCGGCCTTGCCCATTTCGGTCTTGACGTATTCGGTGACCGCTTCGTACAGAGCAGCTTCGGCGTCGGACAGAATGTAGTTGACCGTGTAGGCTCGTCGTTCTGGAAACAGCGGAGTGCCGTCGAACCGAACGAGTTCCTCCTTCACCATTCGCCGCATCACATCGGAGGCATCGACTTTGTGAACGCCATCACGAAACTTGCCATAGAACCGGTCGGAATCGAGCAGCGACAGAAACAACTGATAGTCTTCTTCCTTCCCGTTGTGTGG
>JAGQQS010001072.1 GCA_020426105.1 Planctomycetaceae bacterium | reverse complement strand
ACGTCGTTCCCGCAGAAAAGAAAAAACTGGTCACGGAACTGAAAGATTGCCTAAAAAAGGTCAAAGAACTTGTTCTGGCGACTGACGAAGACCGGGAAGGAGAAAGTATTGGCTGGCATCTGGTTCAGGTATTGAACCCAACCGTGCCTGTGAGTCGTATGGTTTTTTCTGAGATTACCAGGCCCGCCATCCTTGAGGCGATCCGCAACACCCGCGCGCTGGACGAGAATCTGGTGCAGGCTCAGGAAACACGCCGGGTTGTCGATCGGCTTTACGGGTACACGCTCAGTCCGTTGCTCTGGAAAAAGATCGCCCGCGGGTTGTCGGCGGGGCGCGTGCAGAGTGTCGCCGTGAGACTGCTTGTTGCGCGCGAAATCGAACGTATGAAATTTCGCAGCGGTACATTCTGGGACCTGAAGGCCGCACTGCAGGGTAAAATCGGTGAACCCTTCGAAGCCGTGTTACAGACATTAGGGGGCCGTCGTATCGCGGCCGGTCGCGACTTTGACGAAAACACGGGCCGCCTGAAAGACGGGGCCGACGTGCTGCTGCTTGAGGAAAAACGCGCCAGGGAGCTGCAGGAGAAAATTCGCACGCGGCCCTGGACGATCACAAGCATTGAGAAAAAACAGCAGACTCGCAAACCTTATCCGCCGTTCACGACAAGCACCCTGCAGCAGGAGTCCAACCGCAAGCTCAGCATGACAGCTCGGCAAACCATGCAGACTGCGCAGCGTTTGTACGAAAACGGTCACATTACTTACATGCGTACTGACAGCGTCAGTCTTAGCGGTGAAGCGATCACAGCAGCCCGCGATAAGGTCGACGATCTGTACGGCAAAGATTTTCTCAGTCCATCACCGCGCCAGTTTACGACCAAGTCCAAAGGAGCGCAGGAGGCGCACGAGGCGATTCGTCCGGCGGGCACGGAAATGAAAACAGCGGATGAGCTGGGTTTGACGGGCGCCGAGTATAAGCTGTATCAGATGATCTGGAAGCGCACGATGGCCACACAAATGGCCGATGCGATCCTGCGATTTGATACCGTGACGATTCAGGTTGACGATGCTGAGTTTCGCGCGTCCGGGAGAACCGTTGAGTTTGCCGGTTTCTTTCGTGCTTATGTTGAAGGGTCTGATGATCCGGAGGCGGCAATCGAAGATCAGGATTCCTCGCTGCCGCCGCTCTCGGAAAACGATGTGCTTAAGTGTGAAAATGTGGAAGCCGTTTCGCACGAAACCAAACCACCGGCGCGATTTACCGAAGCGACACTCGTGCGCACGCTCGAAGCTGAAGGAATCGGCCGACCGAGTACTTACGCCAGTATTCTGAGCACCATCCAGGACCGAGGTTATGTGCGCAAAAACGGAAATCAGCTGGTGCCCACCTTTACAGCGATGGCTGTGACAAAGTTGCTGGAAAACCATTTTCCAAATCTGGTGAACCTGGGATTCACGGCCGGAATGGAGCAAACGCTTGACGATATTGCGACGGGTGCCGCGGATCGCTTGCCGTATCTGCGTCAGTTTTACACAGGCAGCGAAGGTCTTGATGAACAGGTCAAACACAAAGAAGGTAATATCGACCCTCGCGAAGCCTGTACTCTGACGATCGATGGTCTTGATGCTTCCGTTCGCGTGGGCCGCTACGGGCCTTACTTTGAAAAAACGAACGGAGAGGAAAAGCTGACGGCCTCGATTCCGGACAGCATTGCGCCGGGTGAAATTACGAACGAGATCGCGGATCGGCTGATTGAAGAAAAGCAGAAAGGGCCACAGTCCATCGGGATGCACCCCGAAGAGGGACTTGCGATCTACCAGATGCGCGGACCGTTCGGACCGTATCTGCAATTGGGCGAAACAAAAGACGATGGCACAAAACCCAAGCGTTGCAGTATCCCCAATTGTTTCGACGTGATGAACATCGATCTTCCAACGGCGATCGAGTTACTCTCACTGCCGCGTCGCATCGGCAAGCACCCACTCACCGACAAGGTTGTGAACGCAGGTATAGGCCGATTCGGTCCTTATGTGACTCACGACAAAGTGTTCGGCAGCTTCGAGAAGAAGACGCACACCTATGAATTTCAGGGTGAGACGTACAATGTGCTGAACATTACCATGGATGCGGCCGTGGAGTTGCTTCGCAATACCAAAAAGCGGGCCGCCCCGACGCCACTGCGGGAACTCGGAAATCATCCGGACGATGAAGCGCCAGTGCAGATCTTTGAAGGCAAATTTGGTCCGTACGTCAAACACGGGAAGACCAACGCCACGGTCCCGAAAGATACGGACATCTCCACCGTGACCATGGAAGAAGCTGTGGGCTGGCTGGCGGATAAGGTTGCCAAAGGTGGAGGAAAGAAAGCCGGCGCACGGAAAGGCACTGCAAAGAAGTCGGCGGCCAGGAAATCAGCAGCGACAACCACGAAAAGTGTGGCAAAAAAAACGCCAAAGAAAGCAGGCAAAAAATCAGCAAAGAAAGACAATTGATTTCCTGCGCTTCACAATGATCTGAACTTTGGGTGAGCCCGTCATGTCGCGACTATCATCACGGCACAGGCTTCATTTGGGATTTCGACCGACCTGACGTACGGCTGCACTGGAATATCGGAAAGCGAGTCCACCCAATTATGACATCTCTCCGTCTTAGCTTCACCCTGTCTGTGATCCTGGCGCTGTGGGCACGTATGAGTCCAGCGGCCGATCCTCCCTATTCCATCCCTTACGTTGATCTCGACGATCAGCTGTATCGTCAGGTTGTCGTCGATCATGAACCGGGCCAGTATCTGGGACATCCGACCACAGTCCTGCTCGAAGACGGGCGTACGATTCTCTGCGTCTACCCCAAAGGACATGGCAAAGGCGGGATTGTTTACAAACGCTCGACCGATGGTGGTTTGACCTGGAGTCATCGCATACCAGTGCCGGAGAGCTGGGCCACCTCCAAAGAGGTGCCCACGTTGCATCGCGTGATTGGACCGGATGGCAAAAAACGAATTATCATGTTTTCCGGCCTGTATCCGTGTCGCATGGCGGTGACGGAAGATGACGGAATCACCTGGTCCGATCTTAAGCCCGTCGGTGACTGGGGAGGGATTGTCACCATGGGCTGCGTCACAGATCTGACAACCGGTCCCGGTCATTACATGGCGATGTTCCATGATGATGGTCGCTACTTTACGAACAATCCGAGCCAGACGAATCCCGTCACATTCACCTTGTACAAAACGCTTTCGAAGGATGGTGGTCTGACATGGTCGTTTCCCGAAGTGATCGATATGACATCATCGCACCACATCTGCGAACCCGGGATTCTTCGGTCACCCGATGGAAAACAACTTGCCGTGCTGCTGCGTGAAAACACCCGGCAACATAATTCTCAGATCATCTTCAGTGATGACGAAGGTCAGACATGGAGCCAACACCGCGATCTGCCTGCCGCCCTGAATGGGGACCGTCACACCGGCAAGTATCTCTCTGACGGACGCCTGTTTATTTCCTTTCGCAGCGTGCAGCCAAGGGGACTCACTTCTGATCATCAAGGTGACTGGATCGCATGGGTTGGCACGTATGATGATCTTGTGCAGGGCAGGGAGGGTCAGTACGTCGTCCGCCTGAAAGACAACAAAAAGGGCGCGGATTGCGCTTATCCCGGTGTGGAAGTGCTGCCGGATGACACCATCGTCACGACCACTTATGGACACTGGTCAGCCAGTCAAATGCCTTACATTCTGAGTGTTCGTCTGAAGCTGAACGAATTGGACTAACCCGATGAATGTTCGCACCATCGGCGAAAACAGTGTGACTGTACTTCAGCACTCATGCACTCCGCGACATCGAATTGTGCCAATGAGTTGTGGCAACGAGTGTCGAGGACTGTAAAATCCAGCCATCGTTCACACCCCATCGCCACGGTCGGAGTATCGCTGAATGACAGGCAGACCTGCAGTTGTGAGCGAAGCACAGCAGGACAAACCATTTAACGAAGCTGCAGCCGCGGTGAGCGAGTTGTTGTCGGCATTGCTCCGGCTCGAACAGGATGCCTCATTGCTGCAGCTCGCGCCACTGGGCGGGCGGGAATGGTTTGAGTTGCTGCGGCAGAAGTTGATTCCGCAGTTGGGCGAGCAGGCGTTTCTTGTCGTGGCCGTTGTGGGTGGCACCAATATCGGCAAGAGCGTCATTTTTAATCATCTGGCGGGGGCACGAGCCAGCGCCACCAGTCCGCTCGCCTCGGGTACGAAACATGTCACCTGTCTGGTGCCTGAAGGGTTTAATGTTCAACACAATCTCAAATCTGTCTTTCCGGATTTTGAACTGCATGAATGGACCGATGCAGCGTTAGCGCTTACTGAGTCGGAATCGCACCGTCTGTTCTGGCGGGTGGCCAAAGAATTGCCGCCTTCACTTCTGGTGCTGGATACACCCGATATCGACAGTGACTCCCATGTCAACTGGATACGTGCCGATGCCGTGCGTCGCTCGGCTGACGTCCTGATCGCGGTGCTGACTCAACAAAAATACAACGATGCCGCGGTGAAGGAATTCTTCCGCAAGGCGGGTGATGAAGATAAAGCGGTGTTCGTCGTCTTCAATCAGTGCCTGCTCCCGGAAGATGAGCCGTTCTGGCCAATCTGGCTGCAGACATTCTGCAGCGAGACACACATCACGCCGGATGCGGTGTACATTGCTCCGAATGATCGCCGGGCTGCGGAAGATCTCCGCTTACCATTCTATGAACGCACGGTACCGGGAAAGGATTTGGGTTCGGCTCCTGAAAATCCGAACGATACTCCTCGAAGTCTTTCTGCCGATCTGGCCATGCTGCGATTTCGTGAGATTCGGATCCGGACTCTGCTGGGCTCGTTACATGAACTGACTCATCCGCAGCGCGGCGTTCCGGCGTATCTGCGGGAAATACGTCTGGCGAGTGAGGATCTGGGTCGCACGGCTGCCCGATTGACAGCAGACAGTGCGCTTCAGGTACGCAATTGGCCATCACCGGCGAATTCCCTGCTGGTCGCTGAGATTCGTCAATGGTGGCACACGCATCAGGAGGGCTGGGCACGTACGATTAACCTGGCCTACAACACGGTCGGCCAGGGAATTTTGTGGCCGATTCGAGCCGCTCGTCGGGCTCTGCAGGGTGCGCCCGTGTCGCCAATGGAGGACTACCGCAGCCGCGAATGGCTGGCAGTGCTGGGAGTTGTCGAAGAACTGCTGGACAAATTGCAATGGATGGCCGAATCCGGAAATCAGATCATTCGGCCGAGGATCGAGGCGATTCTGCAGGGTGAAGCTCGCAGTCAACTATTGATCACATTACGACAGCGTCACGACACCCTGGATTTTGATGAAGAACTGCGGCTGGTTGTCCATGAGGAAATGCAGAAACTGCAGATGAATAAGCCCGAATTATTTGGCATCTATCGCCAGCTTAACAACGTGTCAGCAGCCGTGCGACCAGTGACCAGTATCGTGTTGTTCTCAATCGGATTTGGACCAGCCGGTGAAATTGTGGCACCGTTTCTGGGCCATGCAGCGGCGTCCGCAGCAGTTCATGTGTTCGCAGATGTGGCCGGGGGAGCGACAGCGGCAATTGCCGGAGAAGCGGCAGTGTCGAGCGCGGCAAGTTCAGGCACCGGAATATTGCAGGCATGGTTCCATCGACTGCACGCTGCGTTCACGGCAAGGCGTGCTGGCTGGCTTACGCAATTGATACATGCTGAATTGCTGGGGCAACTCCCGGAAGAACTGAATGCGGCTGCGGAGTTGAGCGCGTCAGAAGCATATCTTGAAGTTCAAAAGTCGGTCATCAAACTTGAAGCTCTATTATAATCGATGCTGCCGGACACGCGTTGTTTCGGTGTGCGAGCATCGTTGTGCGTTGGCCTCGCATTGCCCCGCGCCCCCATTATGCAAAACCAAACCACTGTCGCCGATCGATCCTTGTTGCTGTTTTAAGTCCACCAGAAAGTTGGGTTATGTCACAGACGCCGGAACTGCTTCATCTTTCGCTGCTGGCTGAGATCGATGAGCTGATGCTCCGCGTACAGCGCTGGCAGAAAAACTCGCCCGACTGGACTCCGGCACGCACCGCTCGGGCGCTCGTTTTGAAAATAACGGAGCGAATCCATTCTCTGCGCATCCGGCTGGAATCACCGCTAATCATTGCCACGTTCGGTGGTACGGGTACCGGGAAAAGTTCGCTGGTCAACGCGTTGATTGGTAGAGAAGTTTCAGAATCAGGCCGTCAGCGTCCCACGACAACCATGCCGATCCTGCTGGTACATCCGGATTTCGAAACAACAGCCCTGGGCCTGGATCTAAGCCAGTTTCAGGTAAAAAAGGTCGATGTCCCGGTCCTGCGTGATCTAATCCTGATTGATTGTCCGGACCCAGATACAACCGAAGTGGTGAATTCTGCCAGTAATCTGGCGCGACTGCGATCAATTCTGCCACATTGCGATGTCCTGCTGTACGTTTCCACGCAGCAAAAATATCGGAGTGCGAGAATTGCAGATGAACTTGCGGATGCCGCTGCCGGATGTCGCCTGGTTTTCGTGCAGACGCACGCGGATCAGGATGCTGACATCCGCGAGGACTGGCGAAAGCAACTCGCAGCGGCGTATCAGGTTCCTGATATGTTCTTCGTCGATTCACGACGCGCCTTCATGGAACAGACGCAAGGGCAACGTCCGTCCGGAGATTTTGGTCGCCTGCTGGATCTCCTGACAAACCAGCTTGGAACCTCGCGGCGGGTAGCAATCCGGCGTGCGAACCTGATAGATCTGCTGGAAGAAGCACTGACAATCTGCCGCAATGACTACGATCAGGAACTGCCCCACATTCGGAGACTTCTGGAGGTTCTTGATGACCAGCGAATTAAACTCCGAGACGCCCTGACGAATCAGTTGCGAGACGAGTTACTGGTGAACCGCAATCTCTGGGAACGCAGGCTGCTCAGCGCCGTGACGAATATCTGGGGCTTCAGTCCGTTTTCCTCGGTACTGCGATTGTACAATGGTCTTGGAGCGTTTATCGCCTCGTTCAGTTTCTTTCGGGCTCGTTCCTCCGCACAAATGGCTTTGATTGGTGCCATGCAGGGCGCAAG
>JAGQQS010001071.1 GCA_020426105.1 Planctomycetaceae bacterium | reverse complement strand
TCGTGGCCTCGTCCACTACGGGTTCATGCAGGGACTCGTGGCCTCGTCCACTACGGGTTCATACAGGAACTCGTGGCCTCGTCCGCTACAGATCATCCCTTTTTTGATTTCGACACAGCACGAGTGCGCCGTGAGCCTCAGAACGGGGGATCAGGAACTAACCGCGCAAACTTCCCATCGCCCCGTTCCGCTCTGGTTCCCCACCGGTAGCAGCATTCACACTCTCTGGAAACGAATACCTCACAGAGTTGCACGCGAGTCTCGAGGATCTGCCGACGAAAGACGACCGGCGTCCCTGTCAGAAGCGGCATCGGCGTGAATACCAGCGGAATACGCGGAGACGTGTTGAATTCCCGGTAACCATTTCCCACTGACACATTTCTTACAAATTCACGTGAGGCTGAAGAACACGGGCCTCGAACGCTTTCGCCATAAGAATCCTTGCGCCTGCACGTTCTGCCCGCAACTTCGCGGGAACTTCCTGAACGCGCGGAACGTCAGACCAGCCTGGCGGCATGTATGTCTGGTCGTTTAAGAGCAGATGCGGTAGCTTCCGTGGAATAAAGCGGCGATGTGTTTTCCTGTAAGGGTTCTGGTCATGTACAAAGCAATGGCGTGTCTGTTGGCGGTGGTGGTTCTGAGTTCTACAGGATTGATGGCAACAAATATGGCAGAGCCTCCCGCACAAAAAAGAGCGACTGCAAAAAAACTGTACGAAGAAAACAACTACGCCGAGGCGCTCAGGTTGTATCGCGAACTCGCTGTAGACAGCGAAAACACGGACAGAGAATTGCCAAATGATCTGGGCATGGCGATTCAATGCCTGAACAATCTGGGTCTGATCCACGAAGCTGATGAGCTCCTGGAAACCTCGATCGAAAATCATAACTCGAATTTTCGATTGCTGGCTCGGGCAGCACAGGTCTACGGGGGCGAAATCGATTCTGGTGGATTCCTGATTGCCGGTAAGTTTGAACGTGGCGGGCATCGAGGCGGTGGACAATGGGCCAGCGTGGCAGATCGGGATCGTGTGCGATCACTTCAGTTGTTGTTGCAGGCAATCTCGTTGGCTGCGAAAGACGACCAGGCAACAAACACTGAGCGAGCGGATCTGTGGCAGCGCGTGAGTGATCAGATCAGTCGTGCGCGTTATGGTGAGGCGTGGAAGCTGCAGATACTGACGGATCTGGAGACGCTGCCGGATGCCGAAGCAGCCGCTCGCGGATATGGATACCGGCACGGTCGCGGCTGGGGAGGACCGAGCAAAGGGGCGCCGGTGGATCAGGACGGCAACCCCGTCTTTCATGACCAGCCGGATTCGTGGTCGACATCCAAATCAGACGGCGAACGATGGCGCTGGGCGATGGCACAGGTGAGTGTTTTTGCGCCCGATCGGCGGAGCGCCACTGAATTGAACTGGGCTCAGTTTCTGCAGTCGCAGTTTGGTGTCGGTACGTCGGAGGCCGGTGGGCCACCGGTGATTCGTGTCGCGCAACAGGATGCCGCGGAATCATCGCCAAAAACATCCGGCTCGTGGGCGGCGCACGAACTCAATGACAACGAAACCATCGCCAGGCTCACGACGGGCGTGAAGCGATTTTCTTTACCTGATGAATTTAATCCAATCGCCATTGCCAAATCGGTGATTGGACGCAAAGACGGAACTCAGCGGAGTGCGCTGGAATTACTGATCAGCGAGCGGATGAATCGACATCAGTATCCGCAGGCCGCAGAGTTGTTGCGCGACGTTCTGAAACTGGCCAGCGCCGGTGATGACAGGAAAGGTGTTCAGGCGCGCATTGATCAGATCGTCAACAACTGGCTGCAGTTCGAAAGTACGACGATGCAGCCTGCGGGCAAAGGGGCGACGATCGATATTCGCTTTCGCAATGGCAGCAAAGTGACCTTTGAAGCCAAACCGATCCGCATCGACGATTTGCTGTCGGATGTGCGTAAATATATTGAAACAAAGCCCCGGCAAATCGCGCACGAGAAAATCCAGATCGGGAACATCGGCTGGATGCTGATTCACGGTAATCAGAGCAAATATCTGGAAAAGCCGATTGCCAAATGGGAACTCGATCTGAAAGCTCCGGCCGATCATTTTGACGCCGTCCAGACGGTGACCACGCCGTTGCAAAAAGCCGGCGCGTACTGGGTCACCGCGAAAATGGACGACGGCAATGAAGCGCGTATCGTCTTGTGGGTCGCCGATACGGCGATCAGCCGCAAGCGAGTTGAAGAGGGCACGCTGTACTTCGTGGCTGATGCGGGAAGCGGGGCTCCGGTGGACCGCGCGGATCTGGAATTCTTTGGCTGGCGTCAGGAATACCGTCAGAACCGGAACTACGAGATCTTCACCAGCCGGTTTGCCGACCGGACAGACGCCGATGGATTGTGCACCCCTGATGTCAAAGATCTGGTTCCTCAGAATCAGTGGATTGTGATCGCTCGCACTAAAGACGGAAGAATGGCGTATGACGGATTTATGGGGGTGTGGAATCCCGAGAAACTGCAGCCGCTGGATTACAGCCCTGTCAAGGTTTACGCAATCACGGATCGTCCGGTCTACCGTCCGGGTCATGCGGTGAAGTATCGGATGTGGCTGCGACAGCCGCGCTTCAACGGTGACGAAGTCGAATATTCCAACAAGGACTTTATCGTTGAAGTACGCAACCCGAAAGGCGATGTCGTTCAGGAACTGAACACAAAATCTGACCGCTGGTCCGGTGTGGACGGGGAATATACCCTTCCGGCCGATGCAACACTGGGCAGTTACCAGTTGCGCCTGTGCGACCCTCGCGAACAGGATCCGAACAGACGATCCGTCTACGGACAGGGGAGTTTTGTTGTTGAGGAATATCGCAAGCCTGAATACGAAGTGAAGATCGACGCTCCTGAAAAACCCGTGAAGCTCGGCGAAAAAATTCAGGCAAAGATTACGGCGCGATATTATTTCGGCGCGCCGGTGACGGACGCCACCGTGCACTACAAAGTCGAACGAACAAAGCACGACAGTCGTTGGTATCCCGCCGCGCGCTGGGACTGGTTGTATTCGCCCGGCTATTGGTGGTTCGCTCCGGAATATCAGTGGTATCCGGGATTCAGTCGCTGGG
>JAGQQS010001070.1 GCA_020426105.1 Planctomycetaceae bacterium | reverse complement strand
GATTTTGCGGCGATTTTTGAAGCTTCGTGAGACCATTTGTTGATCGGCACGGGATATGCTTCGAGCCGGGAGGGGGATGTTGCGCGAACTACATTCACCAGATCAGCAGCGATGCAGTGACCGCATGTGACGCAGAATGCGTGTTGCAGTCGCAGGATTGGGGCGGGGCTGGCAACGATTGAGTGATGCCCCCCTTCAGGCTTTGCAAAGACAGTGATTCAGGGATTACGATGAGCGTGATCCTGCGTGTGTTCCTGGAAGCGGTGCAGTCCAGCGTGTCATCGGGAGTGTTCCTCCGGCGGTATGTGAATTCGGTGAGAACAGGGAAGCAATCAGACCGTTGGTAAACAATCTGTGAGATCGAATTCGTGAATAAAAACTCTGTCGAACGCACAGCTCCTCTGATCGTTGGCGTCGGTGCTTCGGCCGGTGGCCTTGAGGCGTTTCAGGAATTGCTGCTCGCGCTGAATACGTGCGAGGATCTGGCGGTCGTTTTCGTTCAGCACCTCGAGAAGGGTGGTGAAGTGCTGCTGGTCGAACTGCTTGCGAAATCGACCGAATGTCCCGTTGTTATCGTCGACGTCCGCAGGAAGGTCCGTGCAGGCACTGTTTATGTGTGTCCTCCATGGACGCTGCTGGAGATCAAAAACGGTGTGCTCCGCATCGCCACACCGGAGAACGCTGACCGCCCGGCCGCGCCCATCGATCATTTTCTGCATTCACTTGCGATCGACCAGCGAGACCGTGGTGTGGGAGTGATCCTGTCGGGCACTGGTTCGGATGGAACACTGGGACTAAAAGCGATCAGCGATGGGGGCGGATTGACGTTTGCCCAGTTACCTGAATCTGCAAAATACGACAGTATGCCGCGGAGCGCAGCCACGACGGGCGTTGCCGATCATGTGCTGGCGCCTGAAAAAATATCGGTTGAACTGAAACGATATGTGGCTTACCTGGCAGACGTAACCGCCAGTCAGCAACACGCGAACTCGACAGCGCAACTGCAGGCCGCGATACCGGCCATCTCGAAGATCTTGATGGATGCCACCAATCACAACTTTCAGCATTACAAACAGAGCACCTTAATGCGTCGCATTCGCCGACGGATGCAGGTTCTGAGGTATTCGAGCGTCGAAACCTATGTCAGTTTTTTGCAGAGCGATCCGGACGAACCAGGGGCTTTATTTCGCGAACTTCTGATCAGTGTGACAGCGTTTTTCCGCGATCCGGAAGCCTATGAAATCCTTGCGAAAACCGTCATACCGCAGATTTTCGCGAAAGCGGATGAAGCGATGACGGTACGCATCTGGGTTCCGGGATGTGCTACCGGCGAAGAAGCCTTCACGCTGGCGATGCTGTGCCGCGAGCACATGGACACGTTAACATCCCCGCCGGAAGTTCAGATCTTTGCGACCGATATTGATGAACGAGCATTGAAAATCTCCCGTCAAGGCATCTATCCAGTCGGAATTGAAGAAGACGTTTCCGCAGCCAGACTCAAGCGGTTCTTCATCAAACGCGGCAAAAAATATCAGGTGATGAAAGAGCTCCGTGAGCTGGTTCTGTTTTCGGCTCATAATCTGATCAGCGATCCGCCATTTTCCAGACTGGATCTGATTTCGTGTCGCAATCTTTTGATTTATCTTGGAGCGCATCTCCAGAAGAAGCTGATCCCGTTATTCCATTATGCCCTGCGATCGTCCGGATTTCTGATGCTGGGTCCGTCGGAAAACATCTCTTCGCACCGGGAACTTTTTCGACCCGTTGATGCTGTGTATCGCATTTCGCAGCGGAAAAACACCGGAGTCGATGCCTCGGCGGCACTCAATCAGGAGGTTGATCGAACGGCTGCCGGGGCGCAAATTCGGCCTGTCACAACGAACACCGCACCTGGTGAAGACCTCATGCAGATCATGCAGCGGATTGTGCTTGATGAATTTGCGCCCAAATCTGTGATCATCAGTGAAGACGGCAAGGTTGTGTGCGCGTCGGCGGACATGCACAAATACCTTACCGTGGGGACCGGTAATTTTCAGAATAACATTATCAGGATGGCACGGCCTGGTTTGCGAATCGGTTTGCGGGCAGCTCTGCAGGAAGCCAAAGAAGTGCGCCGTCGCGTCGTGCACGACGACTTGTCTGTGAGTATCGAAGGGAAACTGCAGCGAGTCATGATCACCGTGCAGCCGATGCCGCGGGTTGGTGAATCCGACGAATTGTTTATGGTCTTGTTTCATGATGCAGGACTGCCGCTGGCCGCCAGCGAAGCCGCCCGTGATGCCGCTGATCATGAGTCAGGCTCTCATGACCGACATGTGGCGGGCAGCGCAGACTCCATTATCGCACATCTGGAACGGGAACTGGCGTCGACGCGGTCCGATCTGGAAAAATCGATTCAGGAGTTTGAAAGTGCGAATGAGGAATTGAAGTCATCGAATGAGGAATTACTGTCGCTCAACGAAGAAATGCAGTCCGCCAATGAAGAACTTGAGACTTCGAGGGAAGAAATTCAAGCCGTTGCAAATGCATTGGAAACCGCACACAGTGACCTCGAAAATCTGCTCCGCAGCACTCAAATTGCCACTGTATTTCTGGATGACCAGCTTCGGATCCGCAGTTTCACGCCGGCCGCCACACATATTTATGGGCTGATTCCCACGGATATCGGGCGTCCACTGGCGCAGTTGATGCCGCTGTGTGACGATATTCCAACATTGCCGGATCCTCAAATCGTGGATCAACAGACGGTCCATGAAACCACGATCCAGACCCGGGCCGGGCGATGGTTTGTGCGGAGGGTTCTGCCATATTATTCTCGAAATGGTGAGAAACAGGGAATCGTCGTGACGTTTCACGATGTCACGGAATTGCAGGCTGGCCGCCAGCGTTTTGCATCTCTGGTGGAGGCGTCGGCACAGATTGTCTGGGAGACGAATGCGGAGGGATTAGTCACGGAGGATTCGCCGAGCTGGCGCGCTTTTACTGGCCAGTCCGTCGATCAGTGGCTGGGCACGGGCTGGCTCGATGCGCTGCATCCGGACTATCGCGAATCGACACTGGCGGCATGGAAACATTCGACGGACACCGG
>JAGQQS010001069.1 GCA_020426105.1 Planctomycetaceae bacterium | reverse complement strand
CTGCAGGCAATCGGAGATTTGTTATATGGCTCGTCCGGCATCTGAACATCCGACAGAACTGGAACTCAGCATTCTGAAAGTTCTGTGGCAGGCGGCTCCCAAAACCGTGGACGAAGTGCGAGATGCACTGGCCGCGGCTGGCCGCGAGCTGACTCATAGCTCGGTCATCACGATCATGAATATCATGGTCCGCAAGAAATACCTGAAGCGAGCCAAAAAGGGGCGGGCGTTTGAGTTTACTCCTGTGCTGGAGGCGGAAACCGTAGGTCAGAGCATGGTGCAGGATCTGTTAAGTCGCGTATTCGACGGTTCGGCTCATTCGCTGGTATTGCAGTTGCTGGAAACGGCGGATGTCGATTCCGAGGAACTCGCGGCGATTCGCCAGTTGATTAACCGCAAAGCAAAGGAGCTGAACCAATGAGCTGGCTCCCGTTGAATCCACTCTTCTGCTGGCAAATCACGCTGACGTTATTGCACGTCAGTTGGATCGGATTGGTGATTGGTCTGATCGCAGCATTCTTCAATCGCTTGCTCAGAGACAGGGCTGCCCAAAGTAGCAGGCTCTTTCCAGGAGCCGCAGCCTCGCAATTCAGCGAAGTGTCTCGAGGGGCGGACGGCACACGGAGTGTGCCTGCTACTTTGAATGCGAACCGACGTTACTGGGTGAACTTCATATCGCTGTTGTTGTTCGCGGCCAGTCTGCCCGTGACGTTTGTAATTGTTCGCAGCATGACTGGCGAAGTGCCCGCGGCATTTGGCAATGCGGAAACTCTGGTTGCGGAACAAGCGAGTAGCACTCCGTCCATTGTTGAAGAACCCACATTTTCAAGGCCGCCAAAGGACGATGACGCTTTCGCACCAGTCCCACCACAGGGGTTGTCCACCGCTGCTGAAGTCCCGGCGGCTGCTCCATCGCCCACGGTGATCCCAACATCGCCGTCTTTGTGGGAACGTCTGCATTCAATCAGTCGCACTGCCGCGCCGTTTGTCGTGATTTTGTACGCGATCGGCGTGGCCATGATGTTTTTGAAACTGGCGTTTAGTGTGCGCGTCAGCCGCCGACTTCGGTCCGGCAGTCGGCCGATTTCTGATGCCCACATTCTTGCTCGCATGGCGGAACAGGTGAAAAAGCTGTCGCTGCGAATCGTGCCAGTCATCGCCTGCTGCGAACAAACAGCCGTCCCGATCGTCGTCGGCGTGCTGCGCCCCATGATTCTGATCCCTGCGGCGATGGTGAATGGCCTCACGATCGAGCAACTGGAATTTGCGCTGACTCATGAACTCGCGCATCTGCGCCGCCTCGATCATTGGATGATCGTCGTGCAGCGGGTTCTGGAAGCGATACTGTTTTTCCATCCCGTCACCTGGTACCTCAGCCATCGCATCCACGACGATCGTGAAACGAGCTGCGATGATCTTGTGTTGTCGATGGGTTGTGATCGACTTCAATACGCTCAATCACTGCTGCGAGTCGCCGAACTCCGGCTCGCCAGCCAGTCGCATCAAAACCACATCGCCCTCGCCGCCGACGGCCAGCGTCCGTCAAAACTGCGGCAAAGAATTGCCAGATTGCTTGGTGAATCCGAGGTTGATTCAGTACGTGTGAACAGTGTCTGGTTGCTCCTGATTCTGACGGGAATCTTCGTTGTTGGAATCTGGATGTTAAACGCAATCGCAGAGCCGGTTGTTGCAGATGAGGCAGGAATAAAAACAGCAGAGAGCCGCAAGTTGATTTACGACGCTCTCGCGAGTGTCAGATCGATCAGAACAGCTCATGTGAAGTTCCGGATGGCTGGTCCGGGATTTGAGTTCAGGAAAACCCTGACCCCACAGTACGTTCGACAGCTTATCGAAGAGAACAATCTCGTCCAGAACCCGGACAATCTGCGGCGTGTCCTGGGGGCCTTCGTAAACGATGCCAGTCAGCTCGTCGAACAGCCGTGGAGTAACATTGATCTCTATCGGGAAGGAAAAAGAGTTCGCACGACAACATCGTGGGCAAATCATGACCCTGATGAAGTCGTCACGGATGACGTCCTGTCACTCCGCTGGGATGCGGCAAACTGGCAGATGGATATAACGCCGATAGCAAACGACTTCTACTATCAGGAAACACTCAGCGAGTTTCTAGTACCGGACGATAATCTGCTGAATGGTTCAGCTGGTTCTGTATCCATGCAACAATATCTCCAGCGTTTTCGCGGTGAGGGCTCGTCACGAGCAATCACTACCGACCCGCAGACCGGCAATGTTCTAAGTGTCACGGTTTTCCGTGGTCCGGATGAAGTCAAAACGGAGTATCTGCGATTTGGGTGGAAGAAATATAACGATCAAATCTGGTTTCCAACGGTCGTTGCCGAGTTGCACTACGAGAATGGTAACCTTGCAGACTGCAAATTTATCATCGTCGAGCAGGCAGTTTTTAATAGCCGATTGCCAACCGGGATCTTTCAGCTTGGTGCCGTTGCTGGTTCGGTGATCGTAGACAAAAGAGCAGGTGCCGATGGGGGAGTAACGATCAACCACGATGTATTTGATGTCACGTCGGTCGAACAGGTCCAGGCAGCTCTGAAGCCACTGAGCAAAGAATTGACACGCGACGAGGAAATCGGGGTCGATGAAGCAACACGACTATACGCTCTTCATGAAGGCACTGCACTGAAACGAATCGGCCCACCGTTTCCACTGGCGCGGAAATTTGTTTCAAGGATGCTCGGCTATCGGTCGGCCCATAAGCCTCGGGAACGGTCAGAAGTCATCAGTTGGAGTGGCACAAAGTTTGAATCGTACCACTCATATGACGGTGGCACGTTTTCGGCCAGCCACCTTGCCAGGCTATTAACCGGCATCGGTTCCACTGAACTTGCCGGCGACAAAGACCTGGTAGAATTGTCGATCCCAGGCGACTTCGTCTTTCGCGAGGGTGCCAGCAAAGAAGCACTGTTGAGGGACCTTCAGGAAATCGTTTCTGATGAGGCCAGGGTACCCGTCAAGATTGAATTTCGCGATGTCGAACGGACGGTGTATCGGGCCACCGGTGAACTAAAGCTGAATCTGCCAGAAGGCGTTGCCAGGATTGGAATCAACGGCGGTACACATGTTGGC
>JAGQQS010000067.1 GCA_020426105.1 Planctomycetaceae bacterium | reverse complement strand
GCTTCATCAGGCTCAATAAAGGGGTCCTGCTGCATTTCCGAATAATCTTTGCGCGATAACCAACCACGATTCTTCGCACAGCCCGCTGCGAACAGCAGCGACGCGGCAACGGAAAATATGAAAAACCTGCCAGCCATGTGCAATTTCCTTGTGAAACAGCTCAGGAAAATTGAAGCCACGATCCAGAACCACAGAGTCATCGCCTCTGCAGCCATCCGGCTCATCTGCCCAAGCTACTTATCAATTCGACTCAGGGATCCTGAGCGTCTGTGTCAATGCTGCCTGACCTGGGTGTTTGTTTCAGTTTCGCTGCCAACGGTTCTGATCGGCTGTCCGCAGTACGACCATGAAAGCGAAGGTTAAAATCATCGGGTGAAAAGGCATCACGGCGATTTGCGTACTTTGCCTCATTAATAAACCGACTGTCAGTGTCATCTGTTGTCAGCAGCCGTGCATGTGGATTTATCAGCTTCGCTTCCAGCGTTTCTATGTTCTTTCCCGCATACTGCGAGTCACTGGTTGCCGAGACTTTTTGGATGTCGGTCGTTTGTGTTTCGAATCCTCGGTAACCGGGGTTGTTCGCCGCGACTTCAGCATCCGGTGCAATATCGTGCGCAGCCTGATTCACCCAGTCCTTTAGAGAATTCATCTGTAAGGCGCCGGCTCGGCCCTGAAATGCGCTGTAAGTCATCGTCCCGTGCGCTTCCTGTCCCGTTACCAGCAGTGCGCTTCCCGATGGGTTTGAAAAATCAATTTGCTTCAGCACTGCGGCGAGGTTACGTTCCGCAATCGCAGGAGTGGAGCCTCGATGGGTCGATACAAGTTCGAACTCAGATTTGGTACCTGTACCATGACAGCCGGATGTCGCACATTTGTTCATCAACAACGGCTGGACTTTACGAACAAAGGCATGGGCGACCGAACGATTGAGTCCCGCCAGTGACCGCGTTTCGATTGCTGGTTTCGGAAGTTGCATCTGGGAAGGGAATTCCGTCAGCCCTGTGCCGTTCGCAGGCGATGACGAAGTCTGCCCTGTCTGCTCCAGCGACCGCAACATCCGCTTGGCGTCTTCGCGATTCGGATCGAGAAACAGTGCGTCGAGGACTTCACGACGAGCCTGCGAGTGCAGCTTATTGTTGAGACACCACCGCGCCAACTCCAGATGATTGGCAGGCGTAAATTCGGGAATAGATTCGCGCATTCGGCTATAGGCGTCCGGCAGGTTCTCAGCAGAAAATCGGACTCTGTCCGAATTGATAAACATCCGCCCCGCCGCGACTTCGACGTCATATCCGTCCGGTCGCGGGGTGATCTTGCCGGCGACGATTCGCCCATCTGTCAGCACCAGGAACTGCTCATGAACTTTCCCGCTAACCGCCGACGCCGCCACGTTCGGGTCCGTTTGCGCAGCGATGCCCGCCCCGCTTGCAAGGAGCAGAATCAACAGAGTGGCGCGTAGAACATCCATGTGGCGAGCCCGCCCGATGAAGGCGTTTTTTTCCGAAGTCGTACACCGTCCATGGCGCGCGTGACCTTCGGCATCATTATCGAGGGGAACGGTACCGTCAGGGCCACTCGGGGGTCAAGATGAGCTGATCTTGACACGCAGGGATCAGGAACCTCAGGATCCTGCATGACCGCAAAATCCGCCGAATTTCGCTGTCACGGGCTTTGTTCGGCAGTTACTGCCGGTTTTCCGTTATTTCGCCCGGGATCTCGTTCCAGCAAATAAAATGCACTATCCGCTCGTAAGTTAGCCCCCATCAGGCGCTCAACGGCTCGTCCACGAATAATGGGACTTTCCTTGACGATCCGCAGCCCGATGCCGTCCATCAGGTCTCGAAAATCCTTCATCGACATGAAGTGCACGTTAGGAGTTTCATACCATTTGTAAGGCAGGGCGTGCGTGATTGGAGTCCTGCCACGGCGGAGCACTTCCAGACGGACTCGCCAATGTCCGAAATTCGGCACAACGATGAGTGCGCGCCTTGCAACACGCAGCATTTCCAGCAGGAGTTTCTTCGGATGGCGGACCTGCTGCAGGGTCTGGCTGAGAACAGCGTAATCAAAACTATCATTTGGAACATCGATCAGTCCCTCGTTAAGATCCGCTTCAATCGCCGGCAGGCCTCGCTCAATCACCGAAATAATATTTGTGTGTTCAACTTCAACCCCCATGGCTGTACAGCCGGACTCGTCACGAAGACGCTGCATCAGCCGACCATCTCCGCATCCGAGATCGATCACACGACTGCCGCGTTCAATATGCTGCATGATGAGCTCATCCGTCAGCTGAACGGACAGATCGGGCATCTGATAGCGGTTGGCCGTGGGCATAGGTGTCGCTCTGTCCTGATAATATTGTACGTCTACTGCAGAACCGGCACACCAAACCGCTGATGAATCTGAGCGCATAACTGAGGTGACATTCGCAGTCCGTGAGCCAGATCTTTCAGATAGTTGATTTCAGCACGCGAATCCAGATTAAGTGTCATCATGGAGACGGCGTAAATCTCCTGTTCCGCTCCCAACGGCACTGACCAGACGAACTCATGCAGATTTAACGGCCGGGCAAATTCACGACGGAGATACTCGACGTCATCCTGTGTTAACTCGCCCATCTGTCGGACAATCCTGTCCTGCTCACTCTGATCAATCTGTCCGTCTGCTTTGGCGGCACTGATCATCGCCTGAACGATCAGTTCGCTTTTTTGATTCAATGTACATTCGTCGTACGCTGACGGAAAATTGGGCGAGTACTTCGCGCCAGTAAGCGGCGGCTGTGCCTGGTGTCCCGGGTGTTGGGGCATCGGCTGCCGTGATGCCGGAGTCTGAGGCACAGATGGTCGTGCCGCAGGTTCCCGGGAACCTGCTGCTGGCTGCCGTGAATGCGCCTGACGCAACATGTCTTCCAGACCATCGAGCTGCGAATGCTGCGACTCCGACGGTGCATCGACGATTCGTGGCCGCCCTGGCGGAATCTGAGGACCAGGCGCTGTGTCGCGTGGCGGCGACTGAGACTGTCGGCCGCCAGCGACAATACTTTTCAGAATCTGACCACCCAGACTGGCACTGCCAGCAGCCCCTGATCTTTGTCGCAGCAATCCACCCAGAATGTCCATCGCATCCATGAAATTGTTACCCCTCTGTTCGCAAGTCTGAATGTGCGTCCCGGAGCGAATCCTACTGAGTTGTCGCTTCATCAGCTACCAGCTCATACCAAAAACGCTATCGAAAATTGCGCATTCGGTAGCCACCTTTTTCCTCAATGATTTCAATGTAAACGTCATGCAGTTTCGATGACAATCGCACACGATGTCGATCCAGATTAGTGGCCCTGACGGTCCGATCAATATCCAGAAAGGCATCGATGCTCAGATGATGCCTCGGATTTCTGAAGAATGCCAGAAACATCGGAATATTTGTCGATCCGCGCAACTTTAGACTGCCATCCCGATCTGTGTTGACGAGTAGTTCATCCCCAACGAGTTCGATTGTCGTCTTCAGTATCTCACTGCGATTGCCCTCAGCACTCGTGCGCTGCTGTTGCCTGCTGACCCATTGTTGGGTTAATTCAATCGATTCGATGAAAGCCGCCAGGCCAGGGAGCAACACACCGGGAGCCACAGGTGCTGAGGCAGCAGAATCCGCCGTTTCGTTTGTCAATGATTCCAGCAGAGGTACCAGCAAATCGGCGTCGAGTTTCGTCAATTTCAGCAACAGCGTATATTTCGCCAGCGCTTGATGCAACGGCATCAGTCGCTCGATCGCCTCGGGCACCATTGCCGAGGGCAGGATCCGTACTTCATCTGTTCCGGAAGTGGTGCTGTCAGGCAGGACGCTGTACTTAATTAACCAGTCACACGTCGCGCGCAGATCTCCCACCAGCAGTTGAGGATTGTCGCGCCACTGGATGGCGAGTTCGAAGGCATCATCTCGTTTCATATATTTAACCGCACTCGACCGTTCAATATTCGTTTTGCTCAGCACCGGTCTGCGGCAACACAGGAGTTTCTTCACG
>JAGQQS010001068.1 GCA_020426105.1 Planctomycetaceae bacterium | reverse complement strand
CCGGCTTCGGCCATATCGGGACGACCGCCACCGCCACCACCGGCAATACTTGCTGCTGCCTTGACGATGTTGCCGGCATGCAAATTCTTGTCCTTGACTAAGGGCTTACTGACCGCCGCAATCAGCGAAACTTTGCCCTCAATTTCAGCTCCCAGGACAATCGCGATTGGGCTGTGCTTGTCACGCAACTGGTCTGCAAAATCGCGAAGAGCATCACGACTCACGCCTTCCAGTTTTTTCGAGACGACTTTGACACCATTGATCGTTTCAGCTTCCGCTACCAGCCCCCCGATCGCTTCAGCAACATTGGCGGATGTGAGTTCGGCTAACTGTCTGGTCAATGTTTTGACTTCGTTCTGCAGGACTTCAACGCGCGCCGGCAGCTCCGTGGCCTGCGGTGCCTTGAGCAACCGTTGAAGCTGTGCAACAAGTTCATCGGTATCGCGCCCCTTCTGTACCGCTTTGGCTCCGGTGATGGCCGTAATTCGCCGGACGCCTTTTGCAATCGGCTCTTCGGACGTGATGCGGCACAGGCCAACCTGTCCCGTATTTGACAAGTGTGTTCCGCCACACAATTCGACACTAAAATCGCCCATGCTGACGACGCGCACTTCGTCCGGATACTTTTCACCGAACAAAGCCATAGCGCCCTTTTTACGGGCCGCTTCTATCGGCAATAATTCTGTGGTGATCGTTGCTCCCTGCGTGATACAGTCGTTAATAATGTCTTCGACCTGTCGCAGTTCGTCGTGAGTCAACGCCTGATTGTGAGCGAAGTCAAACCGCAGCGCGTCGTTTTCGACCTTGGAACCGCGTTGTGTCGCGTTTTTCCCCACCGTGCAGTGCAATGCATGATGCAGAATATGTGTCGCCGAGTGAGCTCGTCGAATTCCTGAACGGCGTTCGTTATCGACAGTCGCCGTGAGCGCCTGCCCCACGGAGAGCTTACCCTTCGTCAGATGCCCCACATGAATCCAAAGATCCCCATCTTTCTGGGTGTCAGCAACTATGAATTCGACATCGTTTCCAACGAGAGTGCCAATGTCGCCCGTCTGGCCGCCCGATTCCGCGTAAAACGGAGTTCGATCCAGCGCAAGACCAATCGGCGCCTCGTGCCCTGCAGCAGCGAACTCGTTCACCAGGGCCTTGTTCGAGATGATGCCGACGATATGACATTCGGCAGTCAATGAGTCGTACCCCAGAAATTTCGTGCCGCCCTGTCGTTTGAGCGAATCGATGGGGCCGGCACTCATCACAGAATCAGCAAACGCGCCGCTGCCACTGGTTGCTTCGTGACGTTTGCGTGCCCTTGTGTAGCCTTCATGATCGACTTTAAGGTTATTCTTCGCCGCAAGTGTGTCGGTAAGCTCAATCAGAAAACCGTATGTCTGATGAAGATCGAAGGCATCCTCGCCAGAAATTACGCCCGACGCTTTGGCGCGTTGTGCAAGTTTTTCAAAGCGCGGCATGCCACGATCCACGACATCAAGGAACTGTTCTTCTTCGAGCCTGATGACACTCGAAACAGACTGTACCGTTTCGACGATTTCCGGATAGGCAGCCTTCATGCCCTCGACAATTGCCGGAACAAGTGCATGCAGAAATGGCGTCTTCCGCCCCAGAAGGTACCCTTCCATCGCGGCGCGACGCAGCAACAGTCGAACGATATAATCGGCTTTGTCCGGGCCTGGATTCGCCCCTTCATGAATGGCAAACGTACAGGCACGCAGATGATCGGCAATACGACGACATGCCCGTCCCCATGTGGCATCGTATGAATATTTCAGCCCGAGCACGTCTCCGGCGGCAATACACATTGGTTTCAGAATATCGATTTCAAAGTTGCTCAGCACACCCTGCAGGCACGACGCACAGCGTTCTAACCCCATGCCTGTGTCAATGTTTTTCATGGGCAGCGGCTGCAGGTTGTTCGGTGGATCGCCGACACGGTTAAACTGCGTAAACACCAGGTTCCAGATTTCTACAGGTTTGGTCGCTCCCGTGGCCAGATAGTAAATCTCTGAACACGGTCCGCAGACACCGTCCGGCCCCTGCGATGGTGCCGACGCCGGCCAGAAGTTTTCGGATTCGTCGAGGCGACTAATGCGGTCGGCCGGAAGCTTAATCTCCTGATGCCAGATGTTATATGCCTCGTCATCATCCAGATACACCGTCACGGTCAGGCGGTCCGGATCCAGCCCGAGCCATTGCCGGGCCGTCAGAAATTCCCACGCCCAGTGGATGGCATCACGTTTGAAATAGTCACCAAATGAAAAGTTGCCCAGCATTTCGAAAAACGTGTGGTGATACGCCGTGATCCCGACGTTACCAATATCGCCGGTGCGTAAACACTTCTGGCTGGTCGTGGCTTTTGTGAATTCCAGCGGACCGATGCCCAGGAATTGATTCTTGAACTGATTCATTCCGGCAGGTGTAAATAAGACGGTCGCATCATCTTTTGGGATGAGAACATCGCTTGGTCGTCGTACACAGCCTTTGGTTTCAAAGAACGCCAGATACTTTTCACGCAGTTCGTCAGTTTTCATTTCGTCCGCAGTCCCGGCATCCTGGCCAGTCAAAAATTCATGTTTAAACAGGCTGGGCACAAGTGTCCCAACCCTGGTGAAATTCGGTTTTGGCGGAGTATAGGAGGACGACAGCTTTTTGTCCTCTTTCACCCCCGTGTCACCGCAATTCCTGAATCCGCTACAGGATCCTCGCCCAGTGTTCTTCCAGCTTTGCGGCAGACACGCTGATCGCGGTGCCGAGTTTCTGGGCAAAAAGTTGGATTCAGCTTTGACAGAAAGTTTGATGCGACAGAAAAATGACCGCGCAGAAATCTTTCTGTCGGACTGATCATTCTGTCAAAATGCGAAGTGCGTGCCAAAGGTGTGCCCGCCATCGGGATGCCATGAGAACAGATTTAGCCATAAATAATGTGCGCAGCGCAGAATCCTGGAGATTATTCGGTGAAGGGGAACTGCGTACAGATCGGGGCGTCAACAGCTTTGGAAGCGTCGATAAAATTCACTTCCGAACCGCGAATGAACGCGAATAATGTAAAAAAACAAAATACGTTCTTCGCGTGCCATGGTTTCATAGCCCGCGCCGTTTCAAGAGTCGTTCGAAATGAACTCACACTTTGTGACTGCCGCTATTCGCGTTTATTCGCGTCCATTCGCGGTTTAAACTCCTATCCTCCTCCGCGTTCTACATTTGTCGATGAACCCAGGAACATCGCTTCGCAGTCATGTGTGCCGAGCAGCAGGGAATTGCGAGGAGGGAAAACATGAATAAGACCAGCGAATGAATGGCACCGTCGTAAACGCGTGTGAACTACCAGGCGTCACCGGGAACATCACCGCCATCCTCTGTCAGGAGTGAGCGAAGAACGTTCACATCGATCGTACTCTTGAGGAATCGCGATGATCCGTCGGCCAAAAGCACTTGAGCACCGCCATAGTGCCAGGATGAAATCATACTGCCAGATTGTCCTTTGATCGTACCCGGACCGTTGACGCTGACCTTGTATGAACTGGAATCTACGTCAATTGGTTGAGTCCAAATGATCCGGGTTCCGCACGCTTCCAGAGCCAGCAAAGTGTTTGAGGTGCCGTCCTTGATGCTTGAGATTGGTTTGCCTGTCGGCGAATCGAAGATCGTTCCTGCTCCGCGCGGCACCACATACGATGTCAGAAAACGTCCCGTCGAATCAAATGAAACGACGCGACTCGGACATGAATAAGCGAGGATACGCTGTTTCTGCAAAGGCATATTCGCCGGACTGTCCCATGCCTGTGCCTTATCGTACTCTTCAGCAACTTTCGCTTCTTCCATAAATGGCAACAATGCGATTCGCCATGAAGTTGTTGGTCGCTCGAGCGTTGCTGGCGGAAATGAATGGTAGGTATCGTGATAGTTATGAAATGCAAATCCGATTTGCTTGAGGTTGTTTCTGCATTGCGTCAGCCTGGAAAAACTTGTCGGATCGACAACTCCAGCAGGAGCGGACAGGCCGTAGACAATCCAAAAGAAAAATGCCAGAAGCAAAAAATACTCGACCAGCCCCCGACCAGACTTACAAATCCACCACATGTAAACGATGACAGCGCCGGAGATCGTGCACAAAAACACCGGCAACAAAAGCAAGTACTGCTGCGGATCATAGACCGGATCCGCTCCAGCAGACCAGAATCCGCCCACCCACGATGCAACCGTCGCTAAGATTCCCCAAGACACAATCCAGCGCCGCGTTGGTTTCGTGTACCGCGCAACTATCAGAGGAGCGATTATGCCAATCAAAACGATGCAAAGTACACCAATCACTGTTACGTTCTGATTTTTCCAGAGGGAAGGCGGAAATTCGTGCATGCTTAGTCTCCTGGTTCGGCGTTTGAATTCCTCCGTGAATTCAGTGCTGTCCCTGGCGCCCATGAGATCATTGTTATGACTGCGGTCTCAGAACGGAAACGCAAAATGCGAATATTCTCCTTGTTCCTGCATGCGCCCGCCGCCCGGTCGGAAGAACAACTCCGCGAGGAAAATCTAAAGGGGACGTTCTACATACCGACGCGTATTGCCCGGCGCCGGGACGAAGTGACTATTCAAGCCTAAGCTTCGCAGCGGGATTGGTCTGCCAGCGAAACTCGCTGAACATTTGACGTCACGAGCCATCGCATCCAGCTACGCAGGTCTCCATCCTGATGCGGCCACAACAGCAGGTGAAAACCGCAACCCGCACCATGCAGTATATCCCCACCCCGTGCTCCGCAACTCCGGAATCCGCTACAGGATCCTCGCCCAGTGTTCTTCCAGCTTTGCGGCAGACACGCTGATCGCGGTGCCGAGTTTTTGGGCGAAGAGCTGAATCCGGAATTCTTCCAGCATCCAGCGAAAATGGGTCAGCATCGGGTCAACGCGATGTTCGCGCTGGTGATCCCGCAACTTCTGTTCGTATCGCGCCAGCCATGGCGCCAATTCCGCTTCGAGCGACTGCTCTGTTTTCAGACCACCGGATGTCAGCCGCTGCAGCCGCTGCCGGATACCGGCAAAATAGCGCGGATACTGAATCAACCACGGCCAGGGCGTCTCAATCAGGAACGTCGCATAGACCAGGGAGGAAAGCTGAGTCTTCATATTGTTCAACAACTGATCCCAGCCTGGACCACGAGTCTGATCCAGGGTCCTGCGAGTTTCATGGTATTGCTGAAACAACTGCGGCATGAACTGCACGAATTCCTGAGCCACAATTCCCAGCCGTCCGCGACCGTGTTGCAAAGTCCTGTCGAATGCTCCTTTTGTTCGCGCCAACGGCTGATCCGACAGATAGGCCCGCTCCACCATAAGCAGCGACAGATGGTTCATGAGCTCCAGCCCCTTGATCGACGACGACAGCAGTTTCACCTGCCCAATCTGTGGCATGTTTCCGATCTGCACCAGAACTCGTTTTCGTTCGGAAATCAGAATCAGCTTCTGTAACCCCTTCCGCAAAATTCTGATCGCATCTTCCGGAGTCTGGCACAGCGTTAAACCAACAGTGTCCCCGTCATCTCGCAGCGAGGGAAAGGAACGCAACACCATGCCGGCTCGTTTGATTTCAATGTGCTCCGGAATGTCGAAAAAATCCCAGGCCTTGAATCCCGTGCGCGTCCATGGAGCCTCTTCCGGCGACGGGCCAGTCGCAGCGGACGTTTTTCCGGTCGATGCTGTGAGTGCCTGAGCTTTTCTGATCAGCGCGGCTCGCAGCTCTTTAATGTCGCGGCCTTCGATGACCGTCTTCCGCTGATCATCCACCACGCAAATATTGAACTTAAGATGGTCAGGAAGTGTGCTCAGATCGAATTCACGTGAATCGAATCGTTCGCCGCCCAGCTGCGACAGTCGCGATGCCACACCGGTCAACAGGTCACCTTTGCCGAATTCCAGATCTGACGAGACCAGTTTTGCGGTGTCGGGCGCCGGGACAAAATGACGCCGCAGATTCTTGGGCAGCGCTCGAATCAATGCCAGTACTTTTTGTTCGAGCAGACCGGGGACGAGCCATTCCAGTCGCGTCTCGGTAAGCTGTCCCAGACCTTCGACAGGAACCGTCACGGTAACGCCGTCAGCATCGCGTCCTGGATCAAGCTGATAGGACAGCGGCAGATGCATGGCGCCGAACTGAGCGGATTCGGGAAACATGGCTGCTTGTTCGAAGCGGTGTGTTTCATCGGAGAATTGATTGATATCAAACTGCAGCAGCTTCGCATTGCGTGTCACGGTCCTCTGAAACCAGCGGCGCATTCGATCACGGTCACTGCATTCTTCGGGAATCTGCGCCGCGTAAAATTCAAACAGAGTTTCGTCACCCGGAATCAAATGATGCGATCGCGTTCTGGCCTGGAGTTCTTTGAGCTGTTCCAGTACCTCATGGTTGTGCTTTAAGAACGGGAACTCATGCCCCCAACCTTTACGCCTGGCCGAAGAATTCGAGGCCGTGCTGCGGCCGGGCCGAACCTTGGTCGCACCGCCCAGCAATAGTTCTTCTTCATCGTCGTAGTCTTCTCCCGGATCGCCGTCGGTGTCTGAATCACCGAACAGCAGCCCAAATTCGACGAGGCCGTGCTGAATCAGCATCTCACGCGACTTCACAGGATCAACTTTCGCCAGCGTGACTTTGCGGCGCGGGACAATCGGCAGCCCCCACAGGCTGACCTTTTCGAACACCATCACATTGCCCGCTACAGGATCCCAATGGGGCTCCGAATGTTCGCGAGTGATAAGATGCCCGGCCAGTGGTTCGATCCATTCCGGCTGGATGCGGGCGATGGTTCTGGCAAAACGGCGACTGGTTTCAACCAGCTCACCCGCGACGAACCACTTTGCGCCTTTGGGGGCGAGGGCTGACCCCGGCCAGATGGCCAGGGAATTTCCACCAGCTCCCATAAAATCACCGTTGGGCGTCTGGCAACCGATATTGGCCAGAAGCCCCGTCAGCAACGCCTTATGAGTCGCGGCGAAATCGTTGTGACGGGATGGTGAAGAGCCGAGCTCAGAAGTGCGTGTTGCTGCTTCTTCGCTGACGTTTCTACGCGGTCTGTTGTCGGGTTTCGTCTTACGCGGAGTGCTGACGCCCTGCCGTTCGCCTCGGGAGCGTTCATGCAGCGATCGCGCTGCTTTCGCGATCGTTGGATCGTCACTTTCGGAGAGAAGATCCTTCAACTGTGCATGTACATCAACCCATTCACGCATGCGCATGTAAGACAGAAAATTCTGCTGACACCACTTGCGAACCTGGCTGTGCGACGATGTTTTCTGTTTGTCGTGCCATGCATCCCATAAGTTCAGAATCGTGAGAAAATCTGAGTCACGATTATAAAATTTCCGATGAGCCTCATCCGCCGCCTGTTGCTTTTCCACGGGACGTTCTCGAGGATCCTGACTCTCCAGCAAAGCTGCGATGGCCAAAACTTCGGGCAGCGCGTGTTCATCGACCGCAGCAAGAATCATGCGACTGATTCTGGGGTCTACCGGCAACTTTGCCATCCGCCGCCCGACCTGTGTCATTTCACCTTCAGGTGTGATGGCTCCCAGCTCTTCCAGCGTTTTATAACCTTCACGTACCGTCGTCGAACGGGGCGGATCCAGGAACGGAAATTCATCTATCTTTCCCAGACGCAGATTGATTGTCCGCAGGATGACAGCGGCCAGATTTGTGCGCTGGATCTCCGGAGCCGTGAAGGCCTCACGAGTGTCGAAATCGTCCTTACTGTAAAGTCGGATGCAGATGCCGGGGCCAACCCGGCCGCAACGACCTGTACGCTGGTTCGCAGACGCCTGCGAGACAGGTTCGATGGGCAAACGCTGCATTCTGGATCGAGCAGAATAGCGGCTGATGCGAGCTGTACCGGTATCTACAACGTAACGAATGCCCGGCACGGTCAGCGACGATTCAGCCACATTCGTTGCCAGCACGATGCGACGATGCGCATAAGGTGAAAAGACCTTCGTCTGGTCGGCCATCGAGAGGCGTCCAAATAACGGAACGATCTCAGTCGGCATTTGGGGTGTATCACCGCGAAATCGTCGTCCCCCAAGGACCTTTGCCGCCTCACGAATATCGCGTTCCGTGGGCAGAAAGACCAGGATATGGCCGGAGTCACCGGCACTCAACTCTGCGACCGCATCGGCAACCCCATCCATCCAGTCGCGGATCTGGCGGTTGTCATCGTCGCCCATGACCGCATCCGGATCATCGAGAGGCCGATAGCGAATTTCGACAGGATACATCCGTCCGGAAATCTGCAGCACAGGAGCCGGACGGCCGTCGATTCCGAAGTGATCCGCGAACCTCGCAGCATCAATCGTAGCGGACGTAATAATCACCTTCAGATCGCGGCGCTTATGCAATAATCGTTTGAGATACCCCAGCAAAAAATCAATATTTAATGACCGCTCGTGAGCTTCATCAACAATGATTGTATCATACTGATCGAGGAATCGATCGGTCTGAGTTTCCGCCAGCAGGATCCCGTCGGTCATCAGCCGCACACGCGTGTTCGGGCCACTGCTGTCGGTGAAGCGAATTCTGAAGCCGACTTCCTGCCCAAGCTGGCAACGCATCTCTTCCGCAAGTCTGGCCGCCACGGAGCGGGCAGCGATCCTGCGGGGCTGAGTGTGTCCGATAACCCCCGAGATACCTCTTCCCATTTCGATTAAAATTTTGGGCAACTGTGTGGATTTGCCGGAGCCCGTTTCTCCGCAAAGGACAATCACCTGATGGTCCCGTATCGTATCGATAATCTCCTGTTTGCGGGCCACCACAGGAAGCTCTTCGTCCCAGTCGAGTCTCGGCTGCCAGACCGCCCGTTGTTCACGCCGTTGTAATGATTTATGCAGCAGCCCCTGAAGCTTATCGAGGAGTCGATCAAATGGTTTCCCCGCCTTTTCCGCTTCCTTCACGGCTCGCAGCATTTTGCGCAGCGAAAACTGATCTCCCTGCATGGCGAGCGAGATGGATTTTTCAATTTCACGGAGAGAAGACATCGTCAATGTGCGACACGTTCTGCTAAATAATGGTTCTCAAGCAGGTGTGAAGCGGCAGCAAACCACACCATTTTCTCTTTCCCCCAATGGTGCGTTACGCTCCGCTTCACGCACCCT
>JAGQQS010001067.1 GCA_020426105.1 Planctomycetaceae bacterium | reverse complement strand
AACGGGTCAATGAATTTTGTCTGCGTCCTGTGCAATTCGAATCCAGCGGAGATGATCCGCGCCTTTGTGCTGATAGCCATCCGTGAGTCGTTGAGGATCGGAGCCATCCCTGTTCATGATCCAGAGTTCACGCGGGCCGCCCTGACAAACGCGGACAAAGGCAATCCGGGTGCCGTCCGGAGACCAGGCGGCTCGAAAATCCCACGTTCCTTCGATCGCTGGAGTCAGTTCTGCGACTGTCCCGGACATCGGATCCAGGAGGCATAGTTGCGATCCTCCAGCTGCCATGTCACGCGTCGCATTGTTCTGCAATCGCGTATACGTCACGGTCTTGCCATCGGGCGACCATTCGGACATGTTTGACCCGAACGGCGTGCCAAACCAGTGATTCTGTCCGGATGTGACAACACGGTGTTCGCTGCCGTCCGCTCGTCCAACACATAAATCAGCGCGAAAGTGCCCGGGATCTTTGACGGCGTGACAATCGAGGTAGACCAGTTGAGTATCGTCTGCTGACCAGTTTGGTCCGAACATCAGATGTTCGGGCTGCCCGGCGACGAATATGCGTTTTCCCGTCGCCAGTTCGAACACGTTGATCGAATAAAGCCCGGGATTGTAGAAATCCGGTTTGCCTCCGGTCACGTGGCAAGCCAGACGAGTTGCATCATGGCTGAGTGATAACGCGTAGTGAAAGCCACCGCCGGGCGTCGTCAGCTCAACTGCGTGATCGCCATCCAGATCTTTGACAAAGATGCGTTCCTCATTGCCAATATACGCGGTTTCGACCACTCGCTGATCCCCAGGCAGCAGAGCATACGGGCGAAGCTGATCTGCCTGCCGATCCTTCTCCATCGTCGGCACGAGTAAACCGGTCTGCAGGTCATAAATCCAGTCATGCGTCACCACTTTTCCTGACCGAACCTGTGCCACACCGACATCTTCGTAGCTGCACAGAATGATACGCCGTCCGTCCGAAAACTGCGGACCAAACACCCAGCTTTTCTGCTCCGGCTGCTTGAATTCCGGATACTGTTCATGAGTTCCATCCGGACGAATCAATCCGAGGACATGAGCAATCTCGCTGCCACTGCCGCCAACACCCATATATCCGATGAGATACTCCGCTGGCGGCGCGGCGAAACACTGCACAGGCCAGAGGCAGGCAACAAACAGATGCATGGCTGAAATACAGTTTACCAAATTCGCTTGACTTGATTTCATAGGCGAGGTACTCCTGACAGATCGGACCTGTCCCGGTTTAGAA
The DNA here is from genome assembly GCA_020426105.1 of Planctomycetaceae bacterium. Lineage (GTDB taxonomy): Bacteria > Planctomycetota > Planctomycetia > Planctomycetales > Planctomycetaceae > SXXK01. The sequence continues at coordinate 3,788 of JAGQQS010001067.1, read as the reverse complement.
GTATTCGGACCGACAAATTTTTTGCCAACTTACGCGGTTACCGGCGGTACAGCGACGAGCATCAAAGTGACAAACTCATTCCGCAGCGGAAACTGAATATAATCGAGTGTCACGAAAGAACAGTCGCAGCCTGACCTGCCTTCCGTCCAGCTCACTGCCTGTCTTTCCTTCCCAGACCAGCGGCAGCTTTCGGCCATCCTGGTTTTCGAGCAGACAGTTACTGCGGCTGTAGCCTGGAATGACCTGACCGTTTTCGTCCAATAGTTCTGCCATCAAGTACGATCTTCCGGTCGGACCTTCGGCCGCCTGATACAACAGATTCGCGTCGATCGTCAGTCCCCAGGCAGGCATAGAAAATGACAGCGTCGAGAATTCGCAGTTGCCCCGGCCGGTAACATAAAACACACGCCCCTCCGGAATGCTGGAGATGACTCGGTCCCGTTCATAAAATCGCATGACGCCGTCTCGTATCAGAGGACCCTGAACGGCCAACGCCCCGACTACGGCTGTGGCGTCCTGATCGCGGTAGGGACGACTCCAGTTCAGGCCATCACGGCTGATGGCCCATTCCGCTTCACTGCGTGGCCCATGTTTTGTGGTCTGTCTTCGGGAATTCGCTTCTGGCGGAGGGGCGATGTAGTCCTGCAGCAACATGGCGTAACGTCCCTGAGTCGGAAAGACGACCGATCGATAGAACTCCAGATCGATCGGATCCTGCTCATCCGGAGTCCAGTACTGACTGTCTTTCAGGAACGGCGGCGAAAACCCGTCCCATGTGACTCCGTCGGCAGACTTTCGGAACGAGAGAACTCGGCGATAGCTGCCGATATTGTCCGGATAGCGTTTAGCATATTCCTGCAATGTATTCTGAAAGTTGACGAACTGCTGCAAAGGCGGATACCAGATGACATTCATCGCATCGTGGCCCGTGTAGGCCGATGCGGTCAGCTTATTCCACTGCAGACCGTCGTCGCTGCTGTACACCTGCAGATGACCGGCCGACCAGCAGAAAAAAAAGAGCCTTCCGTCCGTCGGACGCCGCACAATGTTGACAAATCCCTGCCAATCAGGATTGACGAGGGAGAGCACCGTTTCTTCGGATTCAAAAATTTTCCCGTCCCGCGTCATGGCACGGATCACTTCGACAGTCCGAGTTGCCTTGTGCTGCCAGTTGCTCAGTTTCCACCCGTAAACCCATGCATTGCCATCTTCCAGCGGCACTTCACAGCCATAAAGCATGGGCGGATAACCCGTCGCGAGACCCTCTTTCTGCAGAGGCTCGGCGTTAAATTCAAGCCGCCCGACGACATCCTGCACGTCCGCACTGTCCCAGAATGGAAGGTGTAGATTCGCGCCGGTCGTTGGGGGCTGTGCAGATCCGGTGGCGGCCTGCATTGCGACGCACAGAATGGCGACTGTCATTCGCGTTGGCGGGCAGGTCCAATTCGTTTTAATAACCGGCACACAATCCGACTTCAGGCGGACACGAATGGCGATGAATGACAACAAGAAATCTTTCATTTGCAATGCACTCCGGTTCGTCATGTGGTGAGCAGCGCTGTCAGTCCTGCAGAATCCTGATGGCAGCTTCCATGGCAGGGTCTTGGCGCCGGATGGCGCTTTCCCGATCTCGTTCAACTCGCACGTCAGGCAACGTGCCGGAGCCTTCGATCAATCGACCGTTGGGAGAATACACGCGCGAAACACAAAACTGTATCCGCGCACCGGAATTTGTCAGAGTATCAACGTGCGCCGGTTCGCCGGTACCGCCATTTGTCGGCATTCCAACAAACTTTGTCTCGGGCCGCACGTCACGAAGAAAGGCACACAGATTGTCCGTGGTGCTGAAACAACGCTCGTTGATCAGGACCACAAGTGGCCCGTCATAGGTGTCACCCTCAAAGTGCCGAAACGAAAGCCAGTTTCGTGGTCTTTGTGAGATGCGCTTCCCGAATTCGCTGCGGTCCATGTTCTGGTAGCCAGGCCGTGAGCGAAGCAGCGCAGAATCCTGTCGCTCAATTTCAAAATATGTGAAATCACCCGCGACCAGATGTTCAGCCACGTAGATCGATAACAACTCCAGACCGCCCTCGTTGTTACGCAGATCCAGAATCACGCCCCTGGCATCTGCAGCCGCTGAAAATGCGTCATCGATCCGGGACTTCGCGTCGTCAATGACGGCATCACGTGCCTCGTCCGTTGCTGCCGCGAAAAACGCGTCGTTGTTCCAGATAAACGACGGGATCTCGATTTTCACGATTTTGTCGGCCACTGTGCTGTGCGTACAAAACTCTTTCAGGTCTCGATTCCGATAGTCTACCCGACCGGGAAGACAGTGAAAGATGCTGTTGAGGATTGATCCATCCTGCTGCTCAAATTCCAGCTCGACAGTGGACAATGACGACCAGTGCATTTGGTCTACAGCAATGGTCCTTCGAGCATGGTCAGTGGAAGCGGTCGTAATCGCCATTCTTGACTGAAGAAATTCTTCAATCGGCTTCCCATCTACTTTGACAAGCAGGTCGCCCGGTTTCAGGCCTGGGTTATTCGCAAGCCAGTTCAGGTTGGCAACCATCACGCCCTCACGAACCGCCAGAAAGCCGATCGGCCAGGAGAACGGAAACACTTCAGGCGCGACGTCTGAAAACGCATCTGAATGCCCTTCTTTCAGTGAAGCCGCAAATTCTTTAAGCAGCAGTGCGAAGTCTTGTTTTGTTGTTTTGGATGACACGCGGGCCAATAGCCTGTCCCGTGTTTGTGTGACGTCCACGGACTGGTCTCGTCGCTTTGATTCAAGATATGCCGAGGCCTCAACAACACTGTCGTGATACTGTTCGAGATCAGCACGCATTTCCGCCGCTGTGAGTTCCGACGTCAACGGCGCCGTCATGGGCATTGTCTCTGATTCGTGATTGCATCCCGGCAGCAAAACAAAAGCCAGCACCATGAGCGTCGGTTGTATCTTTATGTGGAGCATTGGCGAATTGATTCTCCTGGGGTTGGGCGACCGGCAGATGAAAAAGTGCCTTTGGAGGTAGTGGACAAGGCAACGCGTCCCAGCATTCTCGGACTCGTCGCCTCGTCCACTACGGTAGATGCATTCTCGCCGCACGCCTTTCCACAGACTTCATTGAATTCCATTCGAAGAAATTTCAACATATCCTCCGGCTTCTCTCCGTTGCCTTCGATCTCGGCATCATTGGCGATGGAATCGAGTGGCAGAAAAAATTTACCGTAGTGGACGAGGCCACGAGTCCCCGGCTGTGAAGGACTCGTCGTCTCGTCCACTACGACCGGTATGGTAGAATCATTTCTGCCGCTCACCTAACACAGACGAGCAATATAGTCCGTTCGCCAGGCGCCCCGTGATTCAGCAGTCTTTCAAAGCGAGATATCCCATGGCTTGTAAGCTCTTCTCTTCAGGATGCAGGCTCGTGGCCGTCGCGTCACTGATCTTCTGGCTGGCACTTTCGGCAAATGCGGACGAGCCTGAACCGGTGAGCCACCGAATTATGATGTGCGAGTACAGCAATGCCGCGCATCGGCTGGTGGAAATTTCGCCCGAAGGCAAGCTGACCTGGGAACACAAGTTTCCGTCAATTGCCGTGTGTTTTCGTATGACTACCGAAGGTCACTTCGTGTTTGCCGATGGAGGCAGTCCTACAGGGATTCAGGTAATCGATCGAAACCACAACGTCACCTTCGATTATCGCGCCAAATGCGAACAAGTGCTGGCCTGCGACGTTCTGCCCAACGGCAATTTTCTCCTTGCGGAACAGGGTCCGTGT
>JAGQQS010001066.1 GCA_020426105.1 Planctomycetaceae bacterium | reverse complement strand
GTCAAACATGAGGTCGTCACAGACCGATCCGGTTCGTTCGGACCTCGACCCAGCGGAGCCGCAGGAACGTGAATGGGGCACGCGGATCTTCCTTGGGTTTTTGTTCCTCATTGCATGTGCTTACGCCTCGATGCTGATTTATCACGTTTCACGGCCCCCGGGAACGGTCGCAGAAAACGACGGGATCATGGAACAATGCCGCCAGATTTGTATGCGGTACGGTTTAGTATCGACAGGAAACGTGCGTCGCGACGCGGAAACGTATTTGGAAGTCGTGCAGAAAAATCCATTGACGCAGGAACTGTCACAGATCCTGGCTCAAACAGAATACCAGCCCGTGCCATCTCAGGAGCATCGGCTGTTGAATCAGCCTGTTCCGGAAATTGTGCTGCCTGACGAAACTGGCAAACAGCAGTCATTGAGTCAGCTCGGTAAAGATCGTCCGATGGTGGTCGTGTTTTACCTTGGCTACGGATGCAGCCACTGCGTGGCTCAACTGATTGCACTCGATAAAGACCTGCATTATTTCCACGAGCTGGGTGCGGAGATTGTGGCGATCAGTTCTGACGAGCCATCCCACACTGCCGAACGATTCAAGGAATACGGGCGGTTTCATTTTCCGGTTTTGGCCGATGTGGACAATTCGGTTGCTCAGGCCTGGGACGTCTACCAGCCCGAATCAGAGGAACGCCCTGAATTCAGCAAGCATGGCACATTCGTCATCGATCGCACGGGACACCTCATTTGGGCTGTGACGGGCACAGAACCATTCCTCGACAACGAGACGCTTCTGCGAATCATCGCGGATTCTCAGGGTACGCAGACATCCGCAGCTCCTGAAGAGCTGGCGGCGGCGCGATAAATTTCTCCGTAAACTCAGCGACGCAGATGACCTATGCGAGCCGTCGTTTTTGAAGGAACGCTGCAATTCCGCCACGATGTGGAACTCCGGCCGTTGGACCAGGATGATGTCATCGTGGATGTCATCAAAGCCGGGATTTGTGAAACAGACCTGCAGCTGTGCCAGGGCTACATGGGTTTTTCGGGAACCCTGGGCCACGAGTTCGTGGGAATTGCCCGATCGGGTCTGTTTGCTGGTCAGCGTGTGGCAGGTGAAATTAATTGCGCGTGTCATGCGTGCGAAATTTGCCAACGGCAGTTGCCAAATCACTGTCCACATCGCACGGTGATCGGCATCGCGGGCCATGATGGCGCGTTTGCCGAATCGGTCGTTGTGCCGGAAAAGAACCTGCACGCCATCCCTGACGAAATCAGCGACGGCGAAGCGGTTTTCGTGGAGCCGATTGCCGCTGCGTGTCGGATTGCAGAGCAGATCCATCTGGCGGGCGGTGAAGTCGTGACCGTGCTGGGTGATGGTCGCCTTGGAAACCTGTGTGCTCAGGTCCTGCGTCATCAGGGTTGTCGGGTACGTGTCGTTGGCAAACATGAATACAAATTGAATCTGCTCGAACAACTACAAATCTCAACGATACGTCTCGATAAACTTCAGCCACAGCGGGATTCGGACATCGTCGTCGACTGTACAGGATCACCGACCGGACTGACGACCGCACTGCGGTTGGTTCGTCCCTGTGGCACAATCATCCTGAAAACAACCGTTGCTGCGGATCAATCGATTCACATGGCTCCCTTCGTCATTGACGAAATTAAACTCATCGGTTCCCGTTGTGGCCCATTTGCCGTGGCGATCGAGCTGCTCAGGAATCACGCGATCTCTGTTGAACCTTTACTGACGGCAACTTATCCGCTTGAAGAGGCGATAGTTGCTTTCGGACACGCGGTACGAAAAGACGCGCTTAAGGTTGTGTTCAATGTGCGGTGAGGCGTCACTGCAGTTCTACGAAACAGGAAGACGTAAAATTTGTATGTTGACCAGTTTACGTAAACACGTACACTCAAGGCATGCAGCGACATGAAATCACAACTGAGTTTCAAAAGATCCTGAAAACCGCTTTTGGCCTTGCTGAAGAGGTGTCTGCTTCGGCTTTGCTGATCCTTGCGGATCGGGCTTATGACTTTGCTTCATTAAAACGTGAAGCCAGTCGCTTTCGCCTGATTGTGGCTTCTGACAAAAAAGACGTCCAGGAAGCTGCTCGGCTGGACGACTTAGACATTGTCGAAATTCAACAGGAACCTCAGTCGCGGCATATTCAGGTGTCCCAGATCCTGCTGGAGGCCATGGCAGACGAGCTGCTGCAAACGGGGGACGTGGTTGTTGTCGTGTATTCAATCTATGAGAAAGAAGGCTGCGATACGGTTAGCGTGGTGCGACTGGCCGAACAACTGGCACGTCTGACATCGCGCGATCTGCAGCGTCTGGAAACTAAAGTTCCGCTGGAGACTCTTCGTACGGTGGTGGATCTGGCGTGTGAGATCGGACGCGAAGGTCGGGAAGGAAAGCCGGTTGGAACGCTGTTTGTGGTCGGCAACCATCGGAAGGTCATGGAACTTTCGACAGAGCAGGTTCACGATCCTTTTCGCGGCTATCCCAAGGCGGAGCGTGCGATCCGCAATCCACGCGTCCGGGAAAGCATTAAGGAACTCGCCCAGATCGATGGAGCCTTTGTGATCTCTTCCGACGGTCTCGCCATTTCCGCAGGCCGACATCTGCGTGCTTCAGCCGACGGACTGACTTTATCAAAGGGACTTGGCTCACGGCACTGGGCTGCCGCTGATATTTCAAAAGCCACTGGCGCCATCGCGATTGCCGTTTCTGAATCCACGGGCACAGTGCGTGTTTTCCAGGACGGAATTATCGTGCTTCGGATCGAACCGATGCGGAACGCAATGAAATGGACCGACGGCAAAGGTGACGCGTTTGGGGAGTAGGCGCCCGGGTTTAAGGACGAGACCTGCGTGAATGTCACGCAGGTGTCGCGAAACAGGCTTACTCAACGATAATCTCACGAACAGTCTTGCCGCTGGGGATCATTGGCAGAACATGCTCCTGATACGGGCAGATGACATC
>JAGQQS010001065.1 GCA_020426105.1 Planctomycetaceae bacterium | reverse complement strand
GCACAGCCTGACGCTGCATGTTTGAACCCATCAGTGCCCGGTTCGCGTCGTCGTGTTCCAGGAACGGGATCAAACCGGCCGAAACACCAACCATCTGACAGGGAGCCACATCGATATACTGGACCTCGTTGCGGTCAATCCACACCACATCACTCTGCGTCCGCGACAACACACGCTCTTCGGCAATCATGCCGTTTTCGACGAGGGTATCCGCCGGACAGACCATTCCGGACGCTTCTTCATCAGCCCGCAGCCAGACGACCTCGTCGGTGACCCTGGCCTTCTTCACAACTCGATACGGTGAAATCAGAAAGCCATAGTCGTCTACGCGTGCGTAAATACTGAGACTCGAGATCAGTCCGATATTCGTACCTTCCGGAGTTTCAATCGGGCAAATACGACCGTAGTGCGAAATATGGACGTCGCGTACTTCAAAGCCCGCACGCTTCCGATTCAAACCGCCCGGACCGAGTGCACTCAAACGCCGCTCGTGCGTCAGCATGGACAATGGATTCGTCTGGTCGACCACCTGCGACAATTCGCTGCGACCATAGAAGTAATCAATCGCGGCAGAAACGCTTTTTGGATTGATCAGCGTCCGCGGAGTCATTGCATCCACTTCTTTCAGGCTCATACGTTCCTGAACAGTGCGGCGCAATTTCAAAAATCCCTTGCGAATTTCATCTGCCGCCAGTTCATCAATCGTTCGCAGACGACGGTTGCCAAGGTTATCGATGTCATCAATATGAGCTGTGCCATCGCCATTCCGGAGACGTACGATGTACTTCATCGCATTGATGAAATCTTCCGGCTTCAGCGTCATCTCATCATCTGAGATATTCTGGGCGAACTTGCGATTGATACGAAATCGACCGACCCGTCCCAAACGGTAGCGGTTCACATCAAAGAACTTCTCGTTAAAGAGGTCACTGGCTTTATCGAGATTCGGTGGATTCCCGGGACGCAAACGCTGATAAATCTTCAACAACGCCTCTTCGTGAGTCGACGTCCCGTCTTCGGCGAGTGTCTTCAGCATCAGCAGATCTGTGGCGTCTTTAACAATTTCCACGCTCTTAACGCCACACGTGAGCAACTCTTCGGCGATCAAATCGCTGATCTCGTACCCCGCATCCACGACAATTTCACCAGCGCGTTCGTGCTTCTCGGGGAATACCACGTTTTCGACGGAATATTTACCTTCCAGTTCCTTCGCTTCCGTTTTTGCGGTGATCTTTATCGTCTCAGTTTCATAGAAGAGACGAATGATCTCCGCGTCTGACGAATACTCTTTGGCCATCGCCCGGAGCAGAGTAACAGCCGAAAACTTTCCGCTCTGGTCAATGCGTACGCCGATCGCCTCGCGCTTGCTGACAAGCAACTCAATCCAGCTGCCACGCTCCGGAATAATCCGGCAGGACTGCGTCTTGCGCTCGCTGCTGGCAGTCTCTTCCGCCATCACGAAATCCACGCCCGGAGATCGATGCAGCTGACTGACGACGACACGCTCGGCACCGTTAATGATGAATTCACCACCACCGATCATGATCGGGATATCGCCGAGGTAAACTTCTTCCTCTACCGGCTGCTCTTTGACAAGTCGCAACCAGACACGAAATGGCATTCCATACGTCAGTCGCAACTGGCGGCATTCGGCCGGTGTATACCGGGGCTTCCCCAGTTCATAACGAATGTACTCAAGTCGGAACTGCCCATCGTAGCTCTCGATCGGGAATACCTCTCGCAGGATTGATTCCAATCCCACGTCGAGCCGATCGCGGGAAGTACGATCTGCCTGAAGAAAGCGTGAATAAGATGCAGTCTGAATCAGCGTCAGACCGGAAATCTCGTACTCGGCGTTAATCTTTCCGAAGTTTCGAACTTCGTCCTGGTCGATCGTACGAACAGACGGAATCGGCATACGGAACCCTGTCTTCACTGAAAAAAGCGACACGTCGCGAGTCTGACGAAACTCGCGATCCACAAAACTCAACTGACAATCGGAAAATTCAACTAAGACCGCCTGTCACCAACCCCGCCTGAGCATTCTGGGGAATAGGTCTGATATTCCCTCACAGTGCCACACCTGCCGCTGGCAACTACCGCCCTGGAGCAGCTGACAAAACGGCGCGCGACGAAAGGCACTTGCCGAATCCATCGACAACTGCCTGCTTCTCGGAGCTACCAAACTGAATTAGAAAACGCCGATCGTTCGCTGGACACAAAGTGCCGAGCCTTCATTCGCTAACAGATTAAGAGGAAACACGAGGGAATCCTCCAACCTAAACCACTGGCATTTTGCCACCGCCGGGTGCGATCAACGATCGCCCCGGTCAGTGCCAACGAAAAGCTCATTCAAAGAGACTGCGACAGCTTGATTACTTAATGTCGCAGGTACCACCAGCCGCTACAATTTCGGCCTTCAGCTTCTCTGCATCTTCTTTCGAAAC
>JAGQQS010001064.1 GCA_020426105.1 Planctomycetaceae bacterium | reverse complement strand
ATTTTTCATTCATGCGGTTGCCTTCATCCAGAATACAGACACCGCCCGTCAGCATGGCCGTCACCAGCGGTGACGCATGATACGCAATTTTGCCGCTTTCCGCTAAAACCGGTGTGACCAGCAGGTCTTCCGGCCGCGTGTCTGCGGTGCATTGATAAATGTACAGATCCTGTCCCCGCTGTCGGGCTCCGGAAATTGCCAGTGTCGTCTTACCGATCCCCGGCGTGCCGACCAGGCGCGGAGTCAACGGCAAATCGCGTTTATCAACCACCAGCCAGCAGGCGAGCAATTGTTTCAGGACTTCCCTCTGCCCGATCCATTCTCCCTCGCTGGCATCCGGCGTCCCCAGGTGCAAAGTAATTCCGTCGATTGTGTGAATTCGGCTCATTGATTTTGAAAAGTCTTTGAAAGAAACAGAACATCACCGATTCTGCCCGGGTGAGCAGTCATCGGCGACAGAATACCAATTGAATGTAAATCAGATCTTCTGCAGCGAACGCTTCCAGGCAATGATATCATCCAGAATCGTGTCGAGCCCCGATGTCGGTTTGTGACCAATCGCCGCAAACAGACGGTCCACGTTCGGCACACGTCGCTGGACGTCTTCGAAATCGTCGCTGTACGCCTGACGATACGGCATAAACTCAATCTGTACCTCCGGATTAATCTTTGCAATCACACGTTGAGCAAGCTCCAGAATGGAGACTGGCTGATCGCTGCCGATATTAAAGACCTTTCCTTCGGCCGCATCGGTCTGCATCAGTTTTGAGATACACTGCGTGATTTCCGCGACATGCGCAAAACATCGCACCTGCGATCCGTCGTCATAGACAATGACCGGGCCGTGTCTGAGTGCAGCATCGACAAATCGCGGCACAACCATGCCGTAATTCCCGATCTGCCGCGGCCCAACGACATTGAAAAATCTTCCGACAGTTACTCCCAGACCATACTTGCGGTGATAGGCCAGCGCCAAAAATTCGTCGATTGCCTTGGAGCAGCCGTAAGCCCATCGAGGCCGACTGGTGGGCCCCAGATGCAGGTCGTCATCTTCCACCCATGACTCACCTGGATGTTTGCCGTAAACCTCACTGGTTGAGGCGAGGAAAAATTTCTTCACCTGCCCCTGAACGGCCAGTCGCAGCAGGTGATCGGTTGGATAGATATTCGTTTCGATGGTGCGAACCGGGTCGTCCGCCACAAGTTTAACCCCAACTGCCGCCGCCAGATGAAAGATCATATCAACGCCATGGACGGCATCGCTGAGGGCCACTTGATCCGTGATTGAGGCGTTGCGAATCTCCAGGCGAGTATGATGCTCTACCGCTGCGAGGTTTTCAGCTCTGCCGGTTGACAGATTGTCAAGCACGACAACAACATGCCCTTGGCTCAACAACAACTCCGTCAGATGGCTTCCAATAAAGCCCGCTCCTCCCGTGACCAAACACTTCGCCATGTGATTCGATGTCCTGCTGCAGACTCGCCGCCAATTGCCTGAATTTCCTGAGACTTGTCGTCTGAGAGATTTTTCAGGACGACTTCCGAACCGCGAACAATAGCAGTAACGTCATCCAATTTCGACCGTGAGGCCCTGCCCAGCGATTGCGGAGGCAATCATGGATTTCGGGATGCAAAATAGCACCTTCCAGGATACGGGAGGCCACCGACACCGCTGCTCGCCGCTTCTGAGACGTCAATCCAAACTGTTCATCTGCTGAAAATGCTCGCGGGAGTTGATCGACCGCCGCCGCCAGCCGGTCTGCCAATTTGAAGGCTCGCAATTTGGTGCGATCTCGCTTTCGCAAAAGCCCCAGCCTACAGCCTAAAGTCTGCCTACGAA
>JAGQQS010001063.1 GCA_020426105.1 Planctomycetaceae bacterium | reverse complement strand
AAAGAAATCGGGAAGCCAGTCGTCGTGGTTAATCGGACTGGTGGTGCTGGAGCGATCGGTCATTTCGCAGGGGCCAAAGCAAAGCCCGATGGTCAGACAATCACGATGGCGACTTTTGAACTCAGCACGATGCACCGCATGCGAATCTCGCGGCTGACTTTCGAAGACTTCGACTGCCTCGTTCAGGTGAGCGCCGATCCCGCGGCATTGTTCGTACAACAACATGCGCCGTGGAAGTCACTGTCGCAGTTTATTGAGACGGCGCGTACCAGCCCGGGAAGACTCAAAATGTCGGGGACGGCGACCGGCGGAGCCTGGGACCTGGCACGAATCGGACTGCAGCGCGCTGCAGATTTGCCTGTCGATGCCGTTATCTGGGTTCCCCACCAGGGATCGGCCCCGTCGTTGATTGAGTTGATTGGCGGTCATCTGGACGCGGTGTGTTGCAGTCTCGCTGAGGCAGCACCTCAGGTGGCCAGCGGAAATCTGCGTGCTCTGGCAGTAATGTCCGACGATCGCATCGCAGACTTTCCTGACGTGCCCACCGCTAAGGAGCAAGGCATCGACTGGACCGCAGTCGCATGGCGGGGCCTGGCGATCCCTGACGGCACTCCACCCGAGTTTGTGGCACCGCTCCAGGCGACATGCCTGAAGATTGCGACGTCGAACGAATTTCGTTCTTTCATGAAAAAGAACGGATTCGTGGTCAATGTTCGCGCGGGAGAGGAATTCAGAAGCTATCTGCGACAACAGGATGAGCAATGGAGGGAGGTCGTTCACTTCGCCGGATATGAAAAGGGACTGACGGGTAATCATGATCCTGGACCGCTGGCATTACCAGGCATGCTGTGCATCGGACTGATTATCAGTGGCAGCATTGAATGGGTCCGACGACGACGACCAATTGATGCGATTGCCAGCAATCCTGTCGATCCCGGGTTCCACACGCGCAATTTCACGTACATGCTTGTGGCACTGATTGCGTACGTCGTCGCAATACCTGTATTCGGATTCGGGGCAAGCACCCTGTGCTTTGTGACACTGCTCGTCCGAAGATTCGGGGCCAGTTGGCGTGCGGCAGCTGCAGGCGCAATTGTAATCGCATTCATTGTATGGATCCTGTTTGTGGTTTCGTTTCGTGTTCAGTTGCCGACAGGCCGTTTCGGTCTGCCATTCTGAAACAATCAGTTCCGGGACACAGGGAACACATATTCCGCTGAACTCGCTGACAAGGTTCTGCCTGTGATTGAAAGAATTCTGACACTCAATGTGCTGATCCCATGGATGGCGTCGATGGCATTTGGCATCTTTGTCGGGGCAACTCCCGGGCTGACAGCCACGATGGCTGTTGCTTTGATTGTGCCGATCAGCTTTCAGTTCTCTGATCCCAACACGGGTCTGGCGATGATAATCGGGGTCGGATTCACGGCCATTTTTGCGGGCGACATCCCAGCTACCTATCTGCGAATCCCAGGAACACCGGCGTCCGCAGTCGCAACACTGGACGGGCATGCGATGGCGAAACAGGGCCGGGGAGAATTGGCGTTGATGGTTGATCTGACCTGCTCCTGTCTGGGTGGACTGATCGGCGTCGTGTTGCTGATGTTGGTAGCCCAACCCCTGGCCGGCTTCGCACTGCATTTCAGTGATTTCGAATATTTCTGGCTGGGTGTAATGGGCCTCAGCATGAGTGCCCTGGTTTGTCAGGGAAACACACTGCGAGGTCTGACAGCGGCTATGCTGGGAGTTCTGATTTCGACGGTTGGCATGGACGTTGTCACGGGCGTGCCGCGTTACCCGTTGATGGAAACTGTGGGCAGCGTCGAACTGATGGGCGGATTTAATTTTATCCCTGTCATGATCGGTCTGTTCGGGATCGCCGAGGTTTTGAGGAACGTGCGAGCAGGCCTGTCATGGTCAGCCCCCGGTGTTCCCGAAAATGAAAAGGTGACAGTACTCGACACACTGCGGCACGTCTGGCTGCACAAGTGGGTGGTATTCCGTTCCGGCCTGACGGGGACTGTCATTGGTGCGCTGCCTGGCGCTGGTGCCGACGTCGCTGCGTGGGCAGCCTACGGCATCGCGCAGAAAACTTCGCGTGAACCGCAGGCGTTTGGCAACGGTGCACTCGCAGGTGTCATCGCTCCTACCAGTGCCAACAACGCGGCTGTGGCGGGCGCCTGGATTCCCGCGCTGGTGTTCGGAGTTCCGGGGGATGCCATCACCGCGATTGTTCTGGGCGCGATGATGATGTATGACATCACACCCGGACCTCAGCTGTTCGAAACGGACACGGCACAGATCAATACAATTTTCCTGATTGCACTTGCCACACAGTTTCTGCTGCTTCCAGCCGGATACATCGGCATCAAAACATGTGGCTGGCTGTTACGTTTACCGCGACGATTTATTCTGGCCGGCGTCGTGGTGTTCTCGGTTGTCGGTGCTTACGCACTAAACAACAGTATGTTCGACGTCGGGGTCATGCTGGTGTTTGGCCTGATTGGATTTTTTCTGGAAGTACGCGGCATCCCGTTGGCGCCATTGGTTCTGGGGCTGATCCTCGGTGATCTTGTCGAAAGAAAACTGCGAACCGGACTGATCAGTTCCGGAGGTGACATCACGCCGATGTTCACGCGACCGATCAGCGCGTGCCTGGTACTGACGCTTGTCGCAGCGTTTGTAATTACACCGCTGTTCAATCTCGTCGCCAAAGGACGAAAGTCCGGACCTGCGGGGAACTGAAGTCCGAAACGTGAATTTCACGGGGAGAAGCTAATTGCCGGACGTCGAAAACGACCTCACTCCTCCGTGGTATTTTCGTCAGAGATCTGCATAATCCCCGCTGCAATCGGTACGTTCCGCTTCATCATTCCGCGACGCTGCCTTCGAACTTCACTATGCCCACTTCCCACACAGCCATCGAAACCGCGTTTCAGCTGGCATCTGAACGTTACAGCGCCCTGGGTGTTGACGTTCGGGACGCATTAAATAAAGTCGCCGCGATTCCCATCTCTCTGCATTGCTGGCAGGGGGATGATGTGGGGGGCTTTGAAAACACCGGCAGCGAGATCGGCGGGGGGCTTGCGGTTACAGGACAATATCCCGGAAAGGCTCGCACAGCGGATGAATTGCGGGCTGATATTCAGTTTGCGCTGTCGTTGATTCCCGGTACCCATCGTTTAAACCTGCATGCCAGCTATGCGGAAACAAATGGTCGCAGAATTGAACGGAACGAACTCACGCCCGCGCACTTTCAAACCTGGATCGAATGGGCTCGCGAACGC
>JAGQQS010001062.1 GCA_020426105.1 Planctomycetaceae bacterium | reverse complement strand
ATGCAGTTATGATGGATCAGCGGCATGACGACATGTGGTCCCAACAGTTGCTGCAATCGGTTGACCAGGAACGGTTCTTTAACCAGCTTCGCAAACACCGGATCACGGCTGATCGCCTGTCGAAGACGTCGCGCCGTGCGGCCTCCTTCTGCCTCCAGCGATTCTGGGGCGCCAGGGTAGCTCAGCTCAGCCTCGTATTCAATATCCCCCTGATGCGCCGCAAGATCCCTTTGAGTAATCCGCTTCATCATTTCGATGCAGTCTGTCGGGATGAGTGACCGAACGACGAGATAGCCGTTTTGTCGGAAGAATTCGAACTCTTCCTGCGTAAAATCAACGGTCGGTGAAGCCGTACTGTTCATAGTTGAGTCAAACCATAAAGCGGAACAATCTGAAGCATTTTTTCACGAACGCGTCGCAGCTCGTGGTAGCTCTGATTCTCACGCGGTCCTAAATAACCGCAAGGAGTCGGACGACGAATTCTCAGGGTTCGTTGTGACGCAGGCGACTTTGGGACACATCCGTCGCAATCGATCGCTTTTTGAGGCACGTTATTGTAGATTTCGACATAGTCGAACGCTGTTGACGCTGCGTTCCGGTTTGACAAACTCCGCGTCCGTCGAGTCTTGAGACAAACTATGCTGGACAAACTTTTTAATCTCAAAGGTACGTCGCATAAAAAGACCGACATTAACAAGCGATTCAATCTGATCGGACGCGTTGGGCAGGGCAGTATGTCCAGGGTCTGGCGTGCGACTGATCTGCAGACCGGGCGTACGGTGGCCCTAAAAGTTCTGGACAAGGCCAAAACTGCAAAATTTGAATCCAGATTTCAGGGTCTGAATAAACCGTCAGAAGGTGAGGTGGCAATATCCCTTCAGCATCCAAATATCGTGAAGACTTACGAATTCGGATGGACTCAGGAAGACGAATTGTTTCTGGTGATGGAGTTCGTGGAAGGTGTGGGACTTTCGCTGCTGGTCGATCTGCAGAATGAAGAGATGAAACGCTATCGACTGCGATACATGATTCAGATCGGTGACGCGTTGAGTTACTTCCATCAGCAGGGCTGGATTCATCGCGACATTTGTCCTCGCAATGTCATGATCGACGGCAACCATACCGCCAGGATGATTGACTTTGGATTGGTTGTTCCCAATACACCGATGTTCTGTCGACCAGGAAATCGCACGGGGACGGCCAATTATATGGCTCCGGAACTGATTAAGCGGCAGAAGACCGATCAGCGACTGGACATATTTTCGTACGCCGTCACCTGTTTCGAAATGTATACCAGGCGGACTCCGTGGGATGCGGCGTTAACCATTGACGCAGTGCTGCAGCATATTAATAAGCCGCCCGTTCAAGTGACGGAACTGCTGCCCAATATCGACGCACAGATTGCAGCGGCCATCATGAAAGGACTTGAAGCGGATCCGGATCGACGCTGGCAGAATGTCGCCGATATGGTGACAGAAATTCGAGAGGCTGAAGCGCGCCTCGTACTGGCCGCTCGCAAAGCGGCCGCCGCTAAAAATTCTGCCAAAGAGACTCCGGGGCAGGGAGTTGCTGACGGGAAGCCCGCGCACAAAGAGATGATGCCGCAACCTGCAGCCTCTGCTGAAGATTCGCCAGCCGGGAA
>JAGQQS010001061.1 GCA_020426105.1 Planctomycetaceae bacterium | reverse complement strand
CTCGGCCTGGCACTGCACAACTATCACGACGTTTATAACTCCTTTCCACCGGGTTACATTCGTGAACATACCGCAAGTTCCGCCAACTGGAGTAATACGCACGATGCCTGGGGCTGGGCCGCTTTCCTTCTGCCGTACATTGAGCAAACAGCATTGTACAACTCGCTGAATGTAGGCATTGGATTTCCGCCGGATGTTGTGGACAATCCCGGAAACCTCGCTGCTGCCCAGACTCAGCTTACTATTTTTCGCTGCCCTTCTGACATCGGTCCGAACCTGTACCCCAATGAGGCCGATACGACTTATCTCCGGGAAGTCGCTCTCAGCAACTACGTCGCTTCCATGCGATCAGCACAGGCAATGGGTTCTCAGGGGACTGTTGGGTTCATGACTTCAAATGACCCCAAACGCGGTGGTTTCTTTGCGAACTCGCATGTCAAAATACGAGACATTATCGACGGTACATCCAATACGATTGCGATTGGCGAACGAGTTTATCAGTATCCAGGCAACGCTGGTACGCCCGTGTACGCTGCGGCATGGATTGGATGCGGTCGAGCGGACAAGGAAACACGATGTGCTCGCCAGTTGTTCTTCGCGCCAGAAAAGCCCATTAACGGCGGTGGCCGGTCAAACACAACGCTGAGCAGCGTGCACGCAGGTGGCGTCCAGGTCACGTTGTTCGATGGGTCAGTTCGCTTTGTCTCAGAGAATATCGACCATCACATTGATGCCTCGGTCGTGCCAGGGTCGGATGATCCGGTCGACAGCACACTTGAGTATTTGATTGCTATCGCTGATGGCAGTGTGGTTGGCGAATTCTAAGCAGCGCGTGTGCTGATTTTCCTTAAGAACTCGGGACGTTGTTCAGCGTTCCGAGTTCATTTATTCTGAAAGCAACTCGTAGGCGTTCAATGAAGAGCGTGTGGACAGGAAGCTGAAATGGTTGCAGGAAAAATGGTCTCGACTGTGTCTGCACTGACAATGTTAGCAATGCTGTGCGGGTGCAGCAATACTGGTGACCGCCCGGAATTGGGGGAAGTTTCCGGGATCGTCACTTTGAATGGAGAACCTTTGCCGTATGCGGGAGTTCATTTTCGCCCCGAAAGCGGTGGGAGAACAGCAAGTGGATATACCGGAGCTGATGGCAAATTTGAGAGCACTTACCTGAAGTATCCGAATCAGGTAATGGGAGCAAAGGTGGGTTCAAATCATGTCGTCATTACCACGAATGTAGATCCATCAGATCTGGAAGGCGTTTCGAGGAAGGATCTGGATGAAGATGCAATCCGCGAAGAAAAAGTCCCGGAATGCTATCGCGGTCCAGGCAGCATCCTGAAGGTGGATGTTAAGGAAGGCCGTAATTCTCTGGCCTTTGAACTTACGGATGGTTGTGCGCCAACCGGAACAGCCCTCTGACTGACGTGCGACGTGTTGGGCCATCGCAACCGACCGGATCAATTTCAAGGTGGGCGTCTTTATCAATGAATTTGTTTAGGTTCGTCTCCCGCAATTACCTGCTGGTCGCAAAAACAGTTGTAATTTTTCAGGTTTTGCTGTCCGGCACGTTCAGCCTTGCTTCTGAAGGCCCGAACTTCGTCTTCATTCTGACAGACGACCAGGGCTGGACAGGAATGTCAGCTTCGATGTTGTCGGAGCAGAATGTTGGCAGTGACTATTATCTGACACCCAACATGACCCGTCTTGCTCAAAGCGGTATGCGATTTTCACGGGGATATGCTCCAGCCGCCCTATGTTGTCCGAGTCGGCGTAGTTTGCAGTTTGGGCAATCGCCGCTGCGAATGGGAGATGATCGTCAATTTGCAGAACGATACCCAATTGATTCGCAACGGCTCACGATCCCGCGCCTGCTGAAGTCCATCGATCCTCGCTATGCGGCCGCTCACTACGGCAAGTGGGATATGCGAACACCGCTCGCACCCGAACATCTGGGCTACGATGAAGGCGACGGTGTTACCGGCAACGGCAACGGCAGTGAAGGCGACAACGGTGCTCCGGATCCGGTAGCAAAAGATGAAAAGTGGTCAGGACATGCGGAATTAGAAGACCCAAAACGCATCTTTTCCATTACGGCGCGAGCTACCGACTTCATGCAGCGCATGTCGGCCGAAAAGCGTCCGTTCTATGTGCAGTTATCCCATTATGCGGTACATGCCGACATGCAGATGCGTGCCGAGACACTTGCGAAAACGAAGCCGCGACACAAGGGCGAAATTCACGCGAACCCTTTCTACGCCGCCATGACAGAAGATCTGGACGCGGGCATCGGCCTGCTGCTCGCCAAGCTGGATGAACTGAAATTGCGTGAGAATACTTACATCATTTTCATGGCTGACAATGGAGGAGTCCCGTGGATACCCCCCGATCGAGTGAAGAATTTCAGCAACCCGACGACACTGGCTGACAAGGGAGCCAACTATCCGCTGCGGGCTGGCAAATGGACAGTGTTTGAAGGAGGAGTCCGCGTGCCGTTTATGGTTTCGGGGCCGGGAATTCCGCCAGGCACTTTCTCGAACGTGCCCGTGATTGGCTGGGACATTCTCCCCACAATCGCGGACCTTGCCGGATACCAAAAGGCACTGCCAGCTGACATTGACGGAGCCAGTTTCAGGTCCGTACTGGAAAACAACGGAGTTGGCCGAATTCCGCGTCCCAATGACTTCCTGATCTTTCATCGATTCTCCAACGCCTATCGTCATACGGCAATTCAACAGGACGACTTCAAGCTGATTCGGTTTTGGAAGCGTGACGTTCCGGGAGTGGCGATCAAAGAGCTTCAGCTATACAACCTGCGCGATGACATCGGTGAAACTCAGAATCTGGCTGCGAACATGCCGGAGAAAGTTCGGGAACTTGAGCGACAAATGTCGGATTATCTGCGGTCAGTTGATTTCGACGTGCACGCGGCGTCGGATTCATCGGATGAGTGAGTTGCGCAACGGTGGTGATCGATTGGTTTTATTGTGACCTGACGCGTGAGTTTCGAGCTTGCGCTCATTCAACAACCCGAAGCGTCAGCGAGGGAAAATCGACCGTTAGGAAATCCCTCGCTGACGCGTCGGGTTACTGGTGTCGTATTACCGGTCGTTTACGAACTCAAACAACCCGGAAAACGCCGATGTTGACCGCCGATCCGCTTAGCAATTGGTCCGAAATGATTTCCCGTTACTTGGCGTGCCTGTGCATTCGCGTGTCACACCCCGCGAAGTCGAGCATCTAACCGTAGGGTGTGACACGTGAGTGAATGCGAACTCAGGCACACCGGTTCATTCTCAACCCGCAGCATGACCGGATCTTATTTCGGGAATGCTCCTTACTGAAGTCAAACACTGAGACGTCCGCCATGCGTGTTATCAATCCAGGAGATTGTTGATGAAGTTGAATTGGTCTGTTCTGGCCTGCTGTGTGCTGATCGGGCAGAGTCTGAATGCTCAGGAAGGACCGTTCCAGGCGACTGGTTTCAAGGTCGGCGAAGTGACTAATACCTTCGCAATCGTCTGGACACGACTGACGAAGCGCGAACATCGAAACCCGGCAGACGGCCCGAACGTGTCTGTTCAATACGACGAGAGCGATGCTGCACTGGAGCGGCGAGATCGAGCGGTGCGTTCAGTTACCTTTGAGAACGGCGTCGGTATTGGTGACATTCGTCTGGCTGTCCCCGGCACAGACGGAGACGTGCGAGTACTGTACAAGCCACGCTCAGCCACAGACTGGAACATGACATCGTGGGAGCCCGTCGATTCTCTCGGCGATTTCACGCGTCAGTTAACGTTGTCCGGACTGCAGCCGGATACGAGGTACGATGTTCGAGTTGAAAGTCGAACTCCCGAGCATCACGCGGGGCAAACTCTGGACGGTGAATTTCAGACAGCACCGATAGCGGAATGTGCAAGCCGAATTGTGTTCACGGTATCAACCTGCCATGGCGACAACGATCAGGATCGCCCCGATGGTTTCAATATCTTTCCCGAAATGCTGAAGCTCGATCCTGACTTCTACGTCCATGCGGGCGACATCGTCTACTACGACAGCCTTGCCAAGACAGTTGATCTGGCTCGATATCACTGGCAGAGAGCTTATAGCTGGCCCACGAATGTGGAGTTCCATCGCCATGTCGGCAGTTACTTCATCAAAGATGATCACGATACCTGGCGGAATGACTGCTGGCCTGCGATGGAATCGCCGTTCATGTATGAGTTCACCTTTCGACAGGGACAGGCCATATTTCTGGAGCAGGTTCCAGTGGGAGAAAGAACCTGGCGAACTCGGCGCTGGGGCAAGGATCTGCAGATCTGGATGGTGTAAGGCCGCGACTTTCGCAGCCCGAACACAGATCCGGATGGCCCGGAGAAGACTATCTGGGGGACGGAACAAAAGGCATGGTTCAGGAAGTCGCTGGAACAGTCAGATGCCACGTTCAAAATCCTGATCAGTCCCACTCCAGTCGTTGGGCCCGACCGCCCAACGAAGAAAGACAACCACTCGAATGCCGGGTTCGCTCACGAAGGAGCGGAAATTCGCAGCCTTATGGCCTCGCAGAAGAATGCGTTTGTCGTCTGTGGCGATCGGCACTGGCAGTATGCTTCAGTCGATCCCAAAACAAAGCTTCATGAGTACTCTGTCGGCCCCGCCAGCGACGAACATGCCGGCGGCTGGAAGAAAGACGACTTCATGCCTGAGTACCATCGGTACATGAAAGTCATCGGCGGCTTTCTGTCTGTGTCTGTAGACCGCGAAAATCACAGTCCCGTGATTACTTTCCGCCACCACAATACACGGGGTGACGTGGAATTCGAGGATCGAATTGCAAATTGATCCCATACTGGCGATCAGGGACTTAGGTTCCTGCGTTAAATTTACACGAAAGCAGGGCCTCTTGAATTCTGCAGGTCACCTCGTCTTGTTGACTGTGTTGGCCGTGATCCCGCTGCAGGTCAGGGCAGCGGAGCTTTCACGTCCGAATATCCTGTTCCTTGCGGTTGACGATCTCCGACCGGAACTCGGATGTTTCGGGGAACCCGTCATCTCCCCGAACATCGATCGGCTGGCAGCTAAGTCTGTCCGATTTGATCGGGCGTACTGTACTGTGCCGACATGCGGTGCCTCGCGAGCCAGCATCTTCACCGGGTTGCGGCCAACGGCAACTCGATTTGTAACCGCGTCCACGTCCGCCCAAAAAGACGCGCCCGGTACAGTCACACTCAACACTCACTTCAGGAATCACGGCTACCATACGGTTTCCCTGGGCAAAGTCTTTCATATTCCCGGCGACAACGCCCATGGCTGGTCGGAAACTCCATGGGTTCCTGCTGGTGTGCCCGAGTACTTTGCGGCAGAAAACATGACCCTGCATGAACAGAGAGCGAAGATTGGCGAGAAACCGGATCGCGGTCCGGCATGGGAATCGGCTGACCAGCCGGATACAGACTACGAAGATTCGATGATCGCCACACGAGCCATCGCTGATCTGCAACGAATCTGCCGTTCGGATAAGCCGTTTTTCCTTGCTGTGGGGTTTAAGAAACCTCATCTTCCGTTTGTCGCGCCGCAGAAATACTGGGACCTTTACGATCGGGATCAGATCGAATCGCCAAAGGACTATCTCGTGCCGCAGGGGGCTCCAGCCGAAGCGATTCACGACTGGGGAGAACTGCGACACTATTCGGGAATTCCCCAGACAGGGCCAGTGTCCGATGACGCAGCCAGAAAGTTAATTCACGGGTACAAAGCCTGCATCAGTTTCGTCGACTCGCAGATTGGTCAGCTGCTCAATGAACTTGACGTGCTGGGACTAAATGATAACACCATCATCATGCTGTGGGGCGATCATGGCTGGAATCTCGGAGAACACACTCTCTGGTGCAAACACAGTTGTTTTGAAGTCTCCATGCGTGTTCCACTCATTGTGCATGCACCCGGCATCAGCCCGGGCAGCACTCAAGGATTGACAGAGCTAGTGGACATGTATCCCACGTTATGCGATCTGGCAGGTATTCCCCTGCCCGATCATCTGCAGGGGGACAGTCTTGTTCCGTTGCTGCGTGATCCGAAACGACAGTGGAAGTCTGCCGCCTACGGACGCTTTCGCCAGGGCAACACCGTGCGAACCGAACAGTTTCGGTATACGCAGTACACCAACAACACGGGTCACATTTTGTCGCAGATGTTGTACAACCACGTCGCCGACCCGGGCGAAAACACCAACATCGCTGTTGACAAAGACAACGCCTCCATATCAGAAACACACTCGGTCCTGCTGAGCGACCTGAAACTTCAATCCGGAGACGCCCCGTGAATTGGAAATCATCAAAGTTCTGTGCCTGCGTCAAACCCTATCTGTTCTGGATTTGCGTGATCCTTGCAGTCACAGGTGCCGAACGAGTTGCGGCTGCTGAAAAACTGTCGCGTCCGAACTTTCTGATCTTCATGGCGGATGATCAATATAAGTCCAGCGTCGGCTGCTATGGAGCAAATCCGAGCCATACGCCCAATATTGATGATTTCGCGACACAAGGTACCCGATTCACTCGCTGCTTCACGGAATCGGCCTGTTGCACACCGAATCGGGCTGCATTTCTCAGTGGCCAGTACCCACTGCGGAATGGCGCTCATGCCAATCATTCAGGTTTCTTCAACGGCGTCAAGTCGTTGCCGAATTACATGCAGGACCAGGGCTATCGCAGTTGTCTGGTCAACAAGGATGGAATTCGAAAACCAAGTGATCTGTATCATTGGGAATCGTGGATCAAAGAATCCGACCAGCTGGCCCCCGGGGCGACTGACCCTAAGAGCAACCGCATGCGGCAATCTCGGTTTGACGAAATCGAAGCCTTCCTGACGAAGGATGATGATCGTCCATTCTGCCTGCTCCACGCGGCTCGTCAACCGCATGCGCCGTGGTTGGGAAAACTGCCGAACGGACTGGAAGGATATGACGCTTCGAATTGGTTCATGGATTCGGAATTTGGTGAGGATCTTGCGTTGCTGAAGAAGCACGGCCTGTATGAATCGACGATTGTGATTTACCTCAACGACAACGAAACGCATGTCCCCCGTTCAAAATACACGCTGTACGACACCGGCCTCAACGTTCCCTGCATCGTTCACTGGCCTGGGGTGACTCGGCCGGGATCAACCTGCGATGCAATGGTCGGCCTCATCGACTTTCTGCCAACGTTCGTTGAACTGGCCGGAGGAGAACCGGATCCGGCGTGGGACGGACGAAGCATGGTAAATCTGTGGCGTGGCAACACACAATCGCATCGCAGTGAAGTGTATCTGAGTTACACCGGTGTGACACTCGGCAGCACCTATAGCAGAATCCCGTTTCCTATACGCGGCTGGAGGACAGAACGCTTCAAATACCTGCGGAACCTCAATTATACGATCCCACATCCAATGCTCGACAATGTCGTGTTGCCTCCCGAAGAACTCTACGACCTCGCCGCCGATCCCGGCGAACAAATCAACCTGATCTCAAGGCCTGAATTCCAGTCGGTCAGACTGGAATTAAGCGACAAAGTGGATGAGATGATGGCGGATACCAACGACAGGGGAATAGAGAGTGAAATGGAATCGCTGGCGAGATACCCGGATGGCGAGAAAAAATCCGAACGGGGGAGCAATGAGTGAACTGTTATGTGCGCGGGACAGACGTTCTGCAGATGTCCGTGAAAGTGCTGAAGACTGTGTCCTGAACCCGCCGACCAATGATTCTCACGAGACGTTTTCGATGAAACCATTCATGTTGTTACTCTGTATTTCCTCAATTGTGTCATTCGCCGACGCTGCAGACCGGCCAAACATCGTCCTGATCATGGCTGATGATCTTGGCTACGAGTGTCTCGGCGTTAACGGAGGCACATCCTACGACGCACCGGTTTTCGATCGAATCGCCCACGATGCGATGCGATTCAGCAACTGCTATTCGCAGCCGATTTGCACGCCATCCCGCAACATGGTGATGACCGGTCGATCGAACGCTCGTAATTATCGAGGCTTTGGCTTGCTGGACTCCGACGAGATCACGTTTGGGTCGCTCATGCGTGATGCAGGTTATCGCACGGCCATCGCCGGCAAATGGCAACTGACTGGTGGCGAAGGCGCGGACGACACCAACCGTTCCGGAACGATTCCCGAGAAATGCGGCTTTGAGCAGACCTGCATGTGGGCTTATGAACGCGACGTCTCCGTCGAGCAGGCAAACGAATACTTCTCGCGGTTTCCCGCGGGGATGAAAAGGAAAACATCTCGATTCTGGCAGCCTGCTGTTGTGCAAAACGGAAAAATGCTGATCACAACCATCGACGACTACGGGCCGGACATCTTCAGCCGGTTTCTGCTCGACTTTATTGAGCAGAACAAGGACGCACCTTTCTTCGTCTATTACCCAATGGTGTTGACGCACAATCCTTTTGTGCCGACGCCGGATACTCCCGGTCTTACCAACGACGTCAAAATGAGGGGTAATCCGAAGTACTTTGGTGACATGATTAGATACACCGGAAAAACCGTTGAACGGTTTCTGCACAGAATTGAAGAGCTGGGATTGTCCGAAAACACTCTGGTCATTTTTACCGCAGACAACGGAACATTTCGCGAGCTGGAATCCCGAATGGGGAACCGAGTCGTCATCGGCGGCAAGGGACTTCCCCTGGATGCAGGAGTCCACGTACCGATGCTCGTCTGGTGGAAGGGCAGGATCCAGGGCGGCAGCGTATGTCACGATCTGATCGAATTCAGCGACTTCATGCCGACGTTTGTCGAAGCGGGGCGAGCCAGGTTACCGACCGACAGGCGAATTGACGGCCACAGTTTTCTGGCTCGGCTGAAGGGCGAACCATACACGCCGCGAGACTCAATCTTTCTTCATTATGACAAGGATCCGGAAAAACCTGAGCCCGAATACCGCCGAGTGCGATCTGCCTTCGACGGCCGGTACAAACTGTATCACGACCGAAAAATGTTTGATGTTCAAAATGACATCGAGGAAGAACATCCACTGGACGCTGACGATGCACCACCCGCTCTCCGGGCAGTGGTACAAAGACTGCAATCGGTACTTGATTCAATGCCGCCATGGCAGCCCGACAATTCGTCTTTCAATGGGCAACCGGATGAGCAAAGCCAATCGCGGGCAAGACGCCTGGCGGAAGTGAGAGCAACCGAATGAGCGGGAAGTGGATTTCATTACTCTGTTCCCTGTGCTTGTGCGTATCGCCGGGTTTGCCGTGCCGATCTCAGGAACATGCGCCGGGCAACTATTTTGCCGACAATGGTTATCGGGACGCCGTGGAACTGATTTATCACCCCAGCGGTCACCACCATCAGGGCACGACATTTCTGGCCTTTGAAGGAACTGATCGCGCGCCGCATGTATGTTCGTACAATCACAAAACCAGGACCTGGGTCGGACCGGTTAAGGCAGGCGACAACCTGTTGTTTGCGACCAATGACGGTCATGGCCGTCCATCGATCGTCGTCGATAATCGTGGATACATCCATTTGGCCTACGGCGGCCACGGCGGTCATCGGGGTCTGGGCATCAACCCGCTCGGCACCAATGGACATGGAGAACAAACTCACGTTGTTTCAATGAAGCCGATGGATGTGACTGCGTGGCGCAAGGTTGAAAACATTTCGCCGTTCGGGACCTACAGTCAATTCGTCAAATCCGACGAGGGCCATTTGTACCTGTTCTTTCGGCACGGAACCCATAAAAGCGATTGGGTTTACCAATGCTCGACCGACGCCGGAGAAACGTTCGGGCCGCCGGTTATTGTTTTGATGCACAGGACGGATCGTGATGATCCCACAATCCATCAAAAATGGTATGCGTTCTTCAACAAAGGAACGAAGAACACCGTCCATTGCTGTTTTGTGTTGCATCCCTGCCGGGAGAAACCCGGACACAACACCGATCGTCGCAATGTTTACTACATGAAGATGTCGTTCGACCAGCCCGGGCTCTGGAAGAATGCCAGTGGCGACGCTCGGCAGGCTCCCATTGAAAAAGAAACCGCCGATACGCATGCATTGGTATTTGATTCGGGCGACGCTGATTGCCGCGATTCGAGCGTCCGCGCGGATGACCAGGATCGTCCTCACATTGTGTTTCATAAATCGGGTGGCGGACGAACACATGGACTCGTTTATACCCGGTGGACCGACAGCGAGTGGCAGGCTCACTCTTTTACCGCCAGGTCCTGCCACGACCATTTCGCTGATCTCACAGTGAACTCGGCAGACAACGTCCAGGTCATCTCAGCGGCAAC
>JAGQQS010001060.1 GCA_020426105.1 Planctomycetaceae bacterium | reverse complement strand
TTTGTTAAGTCTTTTATTCAATGTCTGATCAAGTTCACTTTCCAGCTTCTGCTGAATTTTGTCAGTGCCCAGTTGTTCCTGAAGCTTCTGAATTCCCAGATTCTGTATGAGCGCAGCGGTATCCGGCTGTGGGCTTTTTATGCTGCCACGCAGAGGTACTTTGATTGTGCGGATATTTCCGGTCGTCCCTTTTTCAAGAGGAACGTCCAGTGTAATTTGCAACTGCTCGTTCATTCCAACAGCGCCTGCTGATTTCAGGCGATATCCGGCCAGATCCATGATCAGGCCGTCGTGAATCACATATCCCTGACGAACCTGTACCGGCACAGTCTGTTCCGGCAGAGTGAGCGACTTTGATGCTGAACCATCGGCACTATCGCGCTGACGAAGCAAATCAACGACCTGCAACAGCGAGGCAAACGAAGACCCAGGAGTGGCAGAGGCCTCGTGAATCGTCAGTTGGCCTGACACATCTGAGTTTTGCGGAGCATTCAGGTCCCACAGAAATCGCTCGACTCGCATCGACAGTTGCCCATTAACATCTGCCGTGTCGGCGAGCATGGGGGCAACGAATCCCAGCCATTCCCGGCACAACTCCGGATTCAGGCGGACGTTTTCCACGCGACTTCCTGCTCCCAACTGCAAACGGGACGTTGCGAGATCGTACTGCCCCATCGCATTCAACCGGCCACCATTCAGTTCACATTGTAGCGGGCCGGCTCGGAAGAAGCTGTTTTCGAGTGTTGCCGGCACCGCAGCGCCACCAACACTTAACCCCAGAATCTTCGCGGACGCCCACTGCAGGGTTCCTGATCCTTCGAGAATTCTAGCGGCAGCGGCACCGGTCGTTGTCTTCTGAAGATCTCCAAACACAACCGCGGGGTTTCCGTTCAGCTTAAACACATCCCGGCCCTGACCGCTGAAAGCAAGTCCGGAATCGGCCGCAAACAACCGACGACTCAGCAGATCAAGGTCGTAACTTGTATCTGCGGTCAGATCGAGGAGAGTTTCGTCGTTCGGAATGGAAACCGTTCCGGAGACCTGTGAAACAAGCCCGGGCAACTTGATCGTGCCGTTGCTGATCCTGAACTGCCGGCCCTCATTCGATGCCGTCATACTCAAATTAATGTCGGCTTCATCGATCACAAAGATCGATGCCGGAGCGGATGTCAGTTGTGTGCGGCTTTGGGAAACCGTCTGGAAGCGACTCTCGGAAATCGCGGCAATCCCGGCAGGTGTCACGCGGACAGCCAACAAAATCTCACTCTGAGGGGATACCGTCAGATTCGCCACGACTTGAGCTCGACCGGCCAGAACAGAGGCCTCGAACCACGGCCGCAGTAACGTACGCAATGCGGATCCGGTGCCTTCAAGGTGCACGTCACCGTCCAGCATCGACATCACGGGATTGGATGGAAAGATCGTCAGCTTTTGGCTGCTTGCTCTGACGTCCGAAGAGTTCAACTGCAACTCTGTCAGCGCCACGCTATCCGGCAGCACCGACACGCGTGATTGAAAATTGACGTCGCCGCGGATGCCTGGCTGGGTAACATCTGCAAATTGCTGCACGGTTTCCCATAACAAGGTTGGCTGAACGAGACCGGAAATTTTCCATGCCTCGCCGTCAGGCACGCAGTCGATTGTTCCGAAGCCCGCTGTCAGGCGAGCGCGAAGCAGTTGTGGGACACCTGCCGCAAAGGGGCCGACAGCATCCATTTGCAGACTTGAATCAACATTGATCGGCTTTCCGTCCCGGATCGCCTGCAATCCATCCACGCGCGTCACCAGTGTCCAGCTGCCGGACTGTGACCCGCTGCTTGTGTCGGTAATACTATTTCCGGAATCGACAGTCGCATTTGCGGACGCAACAGCCTTGAAGATGAGAGACCCATTCTGGATTGAGACATCTTCATGCAGCGACAAGGTTCTGGGAAGTGACGAAGCGACGCGGGCCATATCAATGTTCCCGGTCAACTCGACCTGTTGTGACGGGGACGCAGTGCGATCTGTCGAGTTTTGCCTGTGACGAAGTTCCCCATTTCCCGTCAATTTCGCGACGCTGGTTGAAAAATTCAGATCCTGAATCAGCAGCCCATCCTGAGCCATCGCGATGGCGCCGCTGGCATTTACCGTCCCCAGTGGCAGCCATTCATCAGTCGCCCACGCTGGCTGCCGAATCCGGACGTTGTCGCCAGCCAGCATAATTTTCCCAACCAGACCATCCGCCAGTTCAGCGCCCGCAAGTCGTGCATCGACTCCTCCGGAGATCATCCCATGACACAACACCTCGATTCCCAGCATCGACAGAAATGGCTGGATCAGCCGCAGGTCTACGTCACGAGCGCCAATCTGAATCGCCTGGCGACCCTTGTCATCTGCGTTCGGCTGGAGATAAATCTGGATCCTCGCAGCATCGGCATCACCGGACGTATCCGTGCCCACCAGTTCTTCCAGCGGAACGTCAGGAAAGTCGTTGGTAAGTTCATCCAATCCGGCCGCCAGACGCGTGGGGCGGGACGAGTTGCGTTTGGCGACATGCTGCGCATCTGACTGTCGAATTGACGCTGACAACTTCATCGCCGGAAGCCAGCGAGACGTGTCCATCGTCGAGAATGTGCCGCTGATACTGGTGACTTCCGCGATCACCGGTTGCTGCACCGTTTTCTGATGTGGATCCGGTTTTGTGGCCAGTTCGGATTCGATCGCAGCTGATGTATACGCAGCATCGAGTGCAGGGAAAAATGATTCAGAACGCAATTGCGCGGAGCCATTTTCGATAGTGACCCGGAACGGAAAGCGGCCTGCGGAGGTGTCGTGCTGTTTCCCAAAAATTTCAGTGATCGTCCGATCAATATTCGTTCCCTGCTCGTCGGCGATCAGACTTAATCGCGGGGACCTTACGACGACACCAGTACCACGCCCCGCATTCAACGCGATCTGCCACAAAGGTTCAATTGTGGAAATGCGTTCGGCCTCGCACAACACAGCAGAATCGGCTACGGGACCTGCGGCAGCCTGAGGCTGACTAAGATCGAGCACTCTTAGATTGGCAACCTCAACCCGTGCCCACCAGTGCAGCTGAACGTCGCCGAACGTAACCGCGTGAGCCAGTTTTGGATGCAGTTTCTCGAGGACGGCAGGAGCGGAACCGGTCAGAGTCAACATGCTGGGAGCGGCCGCGATTGCAATGAGCAGCAACGCGCTGAACTTAAGAAACCATCTTGATTTTCCGGTCGATTTGCTTTGCTTGGCCGCTTTGCCCTTTGTGGCCGCTGGCCTGTCCGCAGATTCAACGGTGTCGAAGGCTACTTTTACCATAATCAAGCCTCATTGCTTCTTGTCTGAATCAGGACGGCAATCCACTGCGGTCCAGATTTGTTATCGACAGGAAGCAGCTGTGAGGCCAGCCCTGACCGGCAAGGTCAACCAGACACCCTTAATTGCCAGAAGTCTGACAATATAGGGCGTTTATAACGACAATAATGCCCGTTTGCAGAAGGCACAGGGAGCTACTCGGCATTGCGTCCCAGGGCAACATCGAAATCATTCATGGCCGGAACCATCATGGCAAGCGCCGTGAATCCGTAGGCGACGCAGATCCAGAAGCAAACTCCAAGGCTGCCACCGAGGAGGAAATCAGTGATGGCATAAAATGTAAGGAACGGAAGAATGATCGATGCGAGCGTTAAAGCTCCAGACGGATTGCGATAAGTGAGTGACGAATAGAGCCCAAGACTCCCGAATCCTATGAACAGAATGAAGCTCTGAAGCTGAATGGCGAAGGATGAGCGAGCCTCAACCAGAAGCAGCATGAAGATGAAGATCCCGATGAACAGGAAGAACATCGTTCCCAGGCTGTGTCCGATCGCCATGCGCGAATTCTGATATGTCAAACCCGCGTGAATCCCAAGCGTCACGGCGAATACATTCAACACGAGGAACACAAGGCTGAGATAGATGACATTCTCGGGCGTCAGTGTACTCACGCGTCCCAACAAGGCCATCCCCAGGATCATCAGCAATGGCATTAAGATCATTTCACGGGCATTCCAGAGTGCACCGCCGATCTTTCCAAGGATGAACTCGTGAGGTCGCAGATCTGTGACGAGCAGAATATCGAGCGTTCCGCCGTCGCGTTCATTTGTGATTGAGGTAACCGCCTGCGCGTTCGTTAACAGTAAACTCAAAATTGCGATGCCAAGGAAGGCAAACGCGGGAGCGGTCACCATTCCCAGAATCAGGTCTTCATTTTTGGAGCCACTATAGGCGGATACAGCAATGAGCAGCGTGAGTGCGAGATAGGCGAGTTTAATCCAGATCATGCGTCGCCCATACGCACGCGTTCTCATTTCCCGCCAGATGATGGGACTGTTCCACACTGTCCGATGAAATCGCTTCGACGTTCCAGGGCGGATTGCTTCGGTAGTCTCCGTCTCAGCCTGACTCGCGTCCTCAACGACAGGCTCGGCCACAGATTGATGCAGTTCTTTGGACGGATTCCAGCGACGCAATCGGGTAATCGTGACAACAGTCAGCATGATGGAGACCGTCAGCAGCACGGCAACGGTCGGCAGGGCTGTGACGACGATCGGGCCGGGTCGATTCTGGCTCAGCGGGTCCAGCACATCGATTAGCCCGGCGTATGGCGAAGCCAGTCCCATGGAAGGATGAATGAACGTGCCGAGGCCGTGAGCCGTGAGCACAAATAACACGATCCCGAGAACACTGATTGCCAGTGTCTGGAAGGTCTTGTCACGCCAAAATGCCACAAAGCATCCCCAGCTGCCAGCAGCGAGCGCCGCAGAACCCACCAGGGCCTCCGCCCAGAAAATCTGAGACCAGGTGATACCACCGAGCAATCGCAGGAAGCAGAACACGGGAAGAGACGTTGTGAGCAGCACGCCCACGATCAGGAGACTCGCAAGCAGTTTCCCGACGGCCAGTTCGTGATTTCGCAGATCGGTCATCAGCAGCAGGATGAGTGTCTTGCGATCTTTTTCCTGAGCCACGTTTGACGCCGTGAACACGGTGGCAAAAAACATGCCCAGCGTCAGCTGCAGGAGTGCAAAGACTTTGAAAGTCATGGCGCTGAAGGACGCGACATCCCCCGCGAACAAGACATCCTGAAAACCGATCGTCGCCTGCCGGATGCTGTAAAACAGCACCAGTAAC
>JAGQQS010001059.1 GCA_020426105.1 Planctomycetaceae bacterium | reverse complement strand
AGAACGAGCGGTGATTTTCCGGCGCAAAGGCTCTGCGAGCCCCTGAGGCAAACTCAGGAGGGCTTAAATTGACAGGCTGCTTGAGCGGATGTTGGCTCAACACTCGCCTTGCGGTGAATTGGCTATTCCGGCAGAAGAGTACAACGGTATTGCAGCATTGCTAAGTCTTCGGAACCGTTCCGGACCGGCTTCTCCACGGCAAGACAAAGCACTAAACTACTTGGGTCTTTGTCTCGCCACTGCCCTTCGTTATTTGTGAACTTATGAAAGTCGCTCTGTTTATTCCATGCTATGTCGATCAGTTTTACCCGCACGTCGGCATGGCCACCGTCAGGGTACTGGAGCATCTGGGCGTGGAGGTTGTATTCCCGACTGAGCAGACCTGCTGCGGGCAGCCAATGGCCAACAGTGGATATATGGATCAAGCCCAACCGCTTGCGCAGAAATTCATCGACGTGTTCAATGGGTACGACTATATCGTTGCGCCTTCCGGCAGCTGCGTTTCAATGGTCCGGAATCACTACGAACATCTGTGCAGCCATGACGACCATCGTGCCACGACTGTGCGCCAGCGTACAATGGAATTGAGTGAATTTCTGACCGATGTGTTACGGGTGAAAATGCCTGCCGGGAAATTTGCCCATCAGGTCGGCATGCACCAAAGTTGCCACGGACTGCGAGAACTGCGTCTCGGCCCGTCGTCCGAAGTAATGACACCCCGTGTCAGCAAAGTCCAGAGTCTGCTTGAGCAGTTCGATGGTATTCGTTTCTCACAACTGGCCCGTAAGGATGAATGTTGTGGATTCGGCGGAACTTTTGCTGTCGCGGAAGAAGCCGTTTCGTGCATGATGGGCGATGACCGGGTAAACGATCATCTCCAGGCTGGCACAGAAGTTCTGACAGCAGGCGATATGTCGTGTCTGATGCACCTGGAAGGAATTATCCGCCGCCGAAAACTTCCGATTCGGGTCATGCACTTTGCGGAAATTATGGCGGAAGCCCTGACTGTTTGAGATTTGAAAACTGAAGACTGAAAACTGAAAACCTTCCTCCCATGTCCCATCCTGCACTGGCCCAACAATTTATCGCCAATCGCGAACGATCTCACTGGCACGACAAAGCATTGTGGTTCGTGCGTGAGAAGCGGGATCGCATGGCAGCGGCAGTTCCCGAGTGGGAACAGTTGCGCGAAACAGCATCGGCGATTAAAGCACACACTCAGTCTCGACTGGCGGAGTACCTGGAACAGTTCGAAGCAAACGCTCAAAAACACGGTGTGGTCATCCACTGGGCTGCGGATGCGGATGAACACAATCGCATTGTGCTCGGGATCCTCCAGCGTCACAAGGTGCAGCGACTTGTAAAAAGCAAGTCGATGCTGACGGAAGAGTGTCACCTCAATCCGTTTCTGGAAAAACACGGGATTGAAGTCGTCGATACAGATCTGGGTGAGCGGATCGTGCAGCTGCGGCATGAGACTCCCAGCCACATTGTGCTTCCGGCCATTCACATTAAAAAGGAAGAGGTTGGCGACTGTTTTCACGAACATCTGGGAACGGTGAAGGGTGCTGCTGATCCGGCCTATCTGACGGAAGCGGCTCGCCAGCATCTGCGCGAACGATTCTGCACGGCTGATGCAGGTTTGACCGGGGTTAATTTTGCCATTGCGGAAACCGGCGGCATCGTTATTTGTACGAATGAAGGCAATGCCGATCTGGGGGTCTCGCTGCCCAGACTGCACATCGCGAGCATGGGTATCGAAAAACTGATCCCGCGTGCTGCCGATCTGGGTGTCTTTCTGCGGCTGCTCGCGCGGTCCGCGACCGGTCAGCCGATCACGACATACTCCTCACATTTTCACGGGCCGCGAGAAGGATGTGAGCTGCATATCGTCATGGTGGATAATGGGCGAACTGAAATTCTGAAGATGCCCGAGTTTCGGCGCAGTCTGAACTGTATTCGCTGTGGTGCGTGCATGAATACGTGCCCGGTGTATCGGCGCAGTGGTGGCCATAGCTACGAAGCGACCGTGCCTGGCCCGATCGGTTCGATTCTGACGCCGATTCAGACGCCGGAGAAACACAGCACACTGCCGTTCGCCTGCAGCTTGTGTGGATCCTGCACCGATGTTTGTCCGGTCAAAATTGACCTGCACCATCAGCTCTTTGCAATGCGTGGATTCCTTGATCGTAAGCGACTGATCGGCGGATCAAAAAAACTATCGATGAAAATAGTGTCCGCCGTGTTGTCGCGGACCTGGCTGTTCAACGCACTCGGGCTTTGCGCGCGAACCACGCTGCGCCTGCTGCCGCGGTTTATGATTTACAATCCACTGAATGCGTGGGGCAGACAGCGTGAACTTCCGGAGGCTCCGCGGAAATCGTTTCGGCAGCAGTTTGCCGAACGGGAGAAGCGGGATTCTTAGTATCGGGTTGATTTAGTGCCTCTCGTTTAACCCGACCCGCAGGGGAGGTATTTTCGCGGCATCCTCCCCTGCGGGTCGCGTTAATCTTATTGAGAACAACTCAAGCGGCACCGTCGGAGGTCTGCTGAAATCTCGAATCTCCCATCGCGAATCTGAAAACTGAAAACTTCTCATGGCTTCATCGCGCGACATGATTCTTCGCAAAATTCGATCGGCACTGCCGCAGTCGTCACCACTGCCGGATTTGTCGGCGGTCACGAACTGGCAGACGTTTGATGATCCGATTGAGCAATTTTCGGCTGTGCTGAAATTCGTTGGAGGCGAAGCCGTGCAGGTAAAAGACCTCGCCGCGGCAGATGCCCATCTTCGGACGCAGAAACATTGGAGGGACGGAAAAATCCGCTGCAGCGTGGTGGCGGGCGTTGGCGATTCCACGATTCAACTGGATGCGATCGACGATCCGCATGAACTTGAAAATGTGGACTTTGCGGTTCTGCGAGGTCATTTTGCAGTGGCTGAAAATGCGGCTGTCTGGGTGACAGACGACACCGTGCGGCATCGCGTTCTGTTTTTTATTCCGCAGCATATCGCGATCGTCGTGCCCGCCAGACAGGTGGTCAACAATCTGCACGAAGCCTACGCCAGAATACCCGTGGGACAGCACGCCTTTGCCGGCTTTATTTCCGGCCCGTCCAAGACGGCCGATATCGAACAATCGCTGGTGATTGGGGCTCACGGGGCCAGATCGCTGCTCGTTTATCTGGTTGATGACGGTGTCGATCAGTAGTCCCGGCAAATGCGCGTGACACCTCCCGAAAATCCTGAAATTCCCGAGGAAATATACGGTCCGGGGAGTACCTGGATTCGCCCACTGTGCCTCAGCACGCGCGAAGTCTGTCAACTTTGCGACGATTTCACGCGCAGGTAGATTGTCATCTGCAGTTGGGTTATCTTGCCGCAGCCTTCAGGTGTGGTTGCGCGGGCGGATGCTCCGCGCAGTCAGGCGTACCGAACCGGCGAGCGGCATGCGTCAGCCTGCTGGTACGAACAAGTGCCGCAGGTCTCACGCGTCCGCTCGCCTGGATCTACGCCGCTGTTGCCTGGCATCAGGGGCCTTCAATGGTCTGACGATCGCCATCGTCAAGGACTCATCATAGGGAATTCGATATGCAGACGTTCAAAAAACTCCTTGTCGCCAATCGATCTGAAATTGCCATACGCGTCTTTCGCAGCGCTTCGGAACTGGGGATTCGGACAGTCGCCATTTATTCCCATGAAGACCGATACGCTCTGCACCGCTTTAAGGCGGACGAAGCATATCGCATCGGCAAGCCCGGCGAACCGATCCGCTCCTATCTGGATATCCCTTCAATCATTGCCCTCGCAAAAGAGATTGAAGTGGATGCGATTCATCCGGGTTACGGATTCCTGTCTGAGCGACCGGAATTTGCCAAAGCCTGCGCGGAAGCGGGAATTAAGTTTGTCGGGCCCAGTGTTGCCTGTCTGGAATCTCTGGGTGACAAGACGGCAGCCAGGAACATCGCGATATCTGCGAACGTTCCGGTTCTGGGCGGAACCGATGAGTCCATTGAAACGCTCGAAGAGGCCCGTACGAGGGCCACTGAGATCGGCTTTCCTGTGATGATCAAGGCGGCCAAGGGTGGAGGTGGCCGCGGAATGCGGGCGGTTCCGACTGCGGCTGACTTTGACCAGGCGTTCGAATCGGCACGCAACGAAGCGCGAACAGCTTTCGGATGCGCTGACGTGTTCATCGAGAAATTCATCAGCCGCGCCAAACACATTGAAGTGCAGCTGCTGGGGGACGAGCATGGCAATCTGGTGCATTTGTTTGAACGTGACTGTTCTGTGCAGCGGCGGCATCAGAAAGTGGTAGAACTGGCTCCGGCGCCGAATCTCTCACAAAAACTTCGCGACGGAATCCTCGAGGCGGCAATTCGGATTGGCAAAGCTGTCAACTATTCGTGCGCCGGCACCGTTGAATTTCTGGTGGATGTGGATGCCTCGAAGTTTTACTTTATTGAAGTGAATCCTCGAATTCAGGTCGAACATACAGTGACCGAAGAGATCACGAATATCGACATCGTGAAGTCACAGATTCTGGTGGCGCAGGGAATGCCTCTGGCAGACGACGAGATAGGACTGGGTGACCAGAAGAACGTGCAGGTCAATGGTTTCTCGGTTCAGTGCCGCGTCACGACGGAAGATCCGGCCAATAATTTCATGCCGGATTATGGTCGCGTGACTCACTATCGTTCGTCAGGCGGGATGGGAATCCGGCTGGATGCCGGGAGTGCGTTCTCTGGAGCGGTGGTGAATCCGTTTTACGATTCACTGCTGACAAAAGTGACAACTCGCGGTAGGCGTTTTGTCGATGCGGTGGATCGTATGGAGCGGACGCTGCGGGAATTCCGGATTCGGGGTGTGAAGACCAATATCCCGTTTCTCAGCAAGGTGATGGCGCATCCGACGTTTATCGTCGGCGACTGCACGACTCGTTTTATCGACGAGACGCCGGAACTGTTCGAATTCGACCATCGCAAAAATCGCGCAACCAAACTGCTGTCTTTCCTCGCAGAAACGATCGTGAACGGCAACAGCCTTGTCAAAGGCCGTCCCACATCGCTGCGACGTGAACCTGCGGTATCGCCCGGGGTTCCGCGCGGTGTTCACCCGCCAAAGGGAACCCGTGACAAGCTCAGGGAACTGGGTGCCACAGGCTTTTCCAAATGGGTCGTGGAACAGAAGCGACTGTTGATTACAGACACGACGTTTCGCGACGCGCATCAGTCATTACTGGCGACCCGGATGAGAACCTTTGATCTGCTGGCCGTTTCAGATGCCTATGCACACTATTGTTCGGAGATGTTCAGTCTGGAAATGTGGGGCGGCGCTACGTTTGACACGACGATGAGATTCCTGAAGGAGTGTCCATGGCAGCGACTGATTCAGATGCGTGAGAAGATTCCTAATATTCTGTTTCAGATGCTGTTGAGATCTTCGAATGCAGTCGGCTATACAAATTATCCAGACAACATCGTGCAGGTGTTCGTGAAAGAAGCGGCGGATGCCGGTATTGATGTGTTTCGCGTGTTCGACTGCCTGAACTGGATCCCGAATATGAAAGTGGCCATGGATGCCATCATCGGTACAGGAGCCATCTGCGAAGCGGCCATCTGCTATACGGGAGATATCACAAATCCCAAACGCACCAAGTACGACCTGAAGTACTACGTGAATCTGGCAAAACAGCTTGAAAAAATGGGCGCCCACATTCTGGCAATTAAAGACATGGCAGGGCTGTGTAAGCCAGCGGCGGCCTCTCAGTTGATTCATGCACTGAAGCAGGAAATCGGAATTCCCATTCATTTCCATACGCACGACACGGCCGGAATTCAGGCCGCGTCAATTCTGGAAGGCAGCAAGGTTGGTCTCGACATTGCCGACGCCGCGATGGCGCCCATGTCGGGCGGAACGTCCCAGGTCAATCTGAATACGCTCGCGGAAATGCTGCGTTTTGGGGATCGCAATACGGCATTGGATTCCGATCACCTTGATGCGATCGCCGAATACTGGCGCGAAGCACGGGATTTTTACACGCCTTTCGAAGGCGTGGCTCTCGCCGCCACAGCAGATTTATATCGTCATGAAATGCCGGGTGGTCAATATACCAATCTGTTTGAACAGGCCCGTGCATTGGGACTGGCGGACCGCTGGCCGGAAGCATGCCGAATTTACGCGGAAGTGAATCAGTTGTTTGGCGACATCGTCAAAGTCACCCCCACCAGCAAATCCGTCGGCGACATGGCATTGTTCATGCTGGCCAACAACCTGACCTGCGAAGACGTGCTCAACCCGGATCGCGACATCGCGTTTCCCGGCAGTGTCATTGATTTGATCAGTGGCGGGATGGGACAGCCGCCGGGTGGTTTTCCCGAGGCCGTAAAAAAACGAGTGTTGCTCGGGAAAGAAGAATTTGTCGGCCGTCCGGGAGAGACGCTGCCACCCGCAGATCTGGAAGCCGCAAAGAAGAAAGTCGCGGACCTCGTGGAAGGCGAGCCGTCCGGCCGCGACGTGATCTCATGGCTGTTGTATGAACGAGTGTACGAAGAATTCGCCATGCACCAACTGCAATATTCCGATGTCAGCATTCTGCCGACGCCGAACTTTTTCTTCGGGCTTGAACCTGGCGAGGAGATTTCTGTTGATATCGAACCCGGCAAGACACTCATCATTCGTTTTGTTTCAGTAAGTACGCCGCACGCCGACGGGAC
Organism: Planctomycetaceae bacterium; assembly: GCA_020426105.1. GTDB lineage: Bacteria > Planctomycetota > Planctomycetia > Planctomycetales > Planctomycetaceae > SXXK01. The sequence continues at coordinate 3,154 of JAGQQS010001059.1, read as the reverse complement.
TCGGACGGCTTTCTTTGAACTTAACGGACAGCCTCGCGAAATCACGGTGGCCGACATGTCCATCGAAGCGACCGGTGAAGCCAGTATCAAAGCGGATCCGGCAATCGCCGGGCAGGTTGGCTCCACGATGCCCGGCATGGTTGTTGCAGTCGCTGCTAAAGTCGGTGAACGGATCAAGAAGGGACAAAAACTGCTCACCCTGGAAGCCATGAAAATGGAAACCACGATCACCGCGGATCTCGACGGCAAGATCCGCGAAGTTCTCGTCCAGCCTGGAAAACGCGTGGAAACCGGAGACCTGCTGGTGGTGATTGAGCCAGAGTAACTTGTTGCAATCGTGTGAGCTGCCGCTTGATTCAAGTAGCATCGAATTCCTGCTGTGCTGATCTGATAATCCGGCAGTCACCGTAAATGAATAGTTTTCGGTTTCAGGCCCGGAGGGCCGACACATCCACTGCCGGGGCCCGCAAGGCCCCGGTCTAATGTTCCCCGGGGACAAAGGCCTGAAAGGCCGACACAGCAGTTCGTCTGACCGGAAGATTTCTGACAGGTTATTTCCGACACGCTGACCAAATCGACGTCAGAGAATCATTTCCGGGGTCGCACGTCCTTTTATTGGATAGTATTCCTTTGTCGTCCCACTTTTTGACTCTGCTTGAGACTTAACCTACTTTTGCATTTCCAGTATCGAATTTAGGTACAGCCCTATCGTGGATCTATGCCCTGAATGTTGAATACAGGCTTTCTGGAACGAATTAATTCTGATTCCAAAGACCGACGAATTCGCGTCGAGTAGCGAGCATCGAGCACATGAAGTTCAAGTCTCGCATTTTCAAATCCATGTTCCCAAAACCATCGCGCCAGTTGTTTGTTGTCCGAATGGTCGAGATGTTTCTTCAGGCGAGAACGAAGATTCGACGCCTCGCCAACGTAAAGCGTTTGTGTTTCATCGAAAAAAATGTAGAGACCGCTGTCAGACGGAATGAGTTCCGTGCGAACCTCGTTGCATTTGTGTATAACGACAGCGGTTGCAGGCACAGCGTGTGCAACAATTTCTGGAGCCAAACATCGTTGCTTTCGCAATCCAAGCGCAGACCAGCGGTATTGCAGTGGACTGAAGCCTGAACAAAGCGAGTCACAAAGGCTGTCGAACTCTTCGGCTCGCGATGGATCAATGAGAATCTCGTCAAGTGAAACCGCATCACGTCGCTCAAGGTGCCTAGTCGCCATCTCTGCAGCGAAACGATATTCATCGTCTTTGAATCTCGTCTGCCTCGTCGTGCCGCTGCCAAGCTTCCCAGATTTACGCACATTAAGTAGATGACGATTAATTGTCGCCTGATTTTCGTCCAAACCCAGCTTTCTGCATGCTTCAAAAAAGACGCTATTCAGCTCTGGATCACAGAGAATCCGGTCCGCAGAGTAGCCGTCACGAGAAGTTTGGAACGCTTGTACAATCAATGAAGTCATGCTGAAAGCAAGTCCACAATATTCCATGCAGGATTGTACCACTTGAGCAGGAGACTCTGCCGCGCGAGTCTATGATCGTCTATGGTCGGAACTGTGCCAAAAAAAACTTCTATTTCAGGCTGACCAGCTAGCCACTGACTTCGTTGGAGATCGGATCCGAAATGCCGAATAAGCCGATCCTGGAGCTGAGATGTTTCAGCGGCGTAGAGAAACTTTGGACGCAAACCAGAGATCGCAATTCCGTAGACCCCTGGCCCCGCAGGTATACTGTCAAGCCGAAGTTCTCTGAGTGGCACAGCAGCCTGTAACTTCCGAATGTGAAGTTCTTTTCTAAAGTTCTTCGCCCGTATGCGAGCGTTCATGCCCTCCTTCCGAAGCTTCATCGCGCCCCAGCGATACTCGAATGGCGTGAAACCAGGGGCAAACTTTGCTGCGATATCGTCGAATTGCTTTGCAATTCTATCGTCACAAAGGATTTCATCGAGACTCAGTACAAAACGATCCGATATTTTTCGCCACGCAATTTCGCTCGCAAAAATGAAAGGACTAAGATCTCCCCACGGAATCAATGTCTCCGTCGAAGTTAAGATCCCGGCTCGCTTCAGGTGTCCTGCTTTGCGAATCCTGAAGAGGAGCCGATTGCGTTCAGGACGGCTTCCGTCAATTGCGAGCCTGTCACATTCCTTTTGGAAATCTTCATTCAGGATTGGATCAGCGACTACACGATCAACAGAGAATCCGCGGCTCGTGTTCGCAAACGCATCAATCAGTAGTCCGGACGAATCAGGAAATCCAGGAGGCAGCTGAATTGCCGGTCGGAACCCAAAGAGACTCATGTATTTGTCTGACTTAGATGATTTGAGGTTTCCAGTCTGTGGAGCACTGACTTTCGGTTCCTCGGATCCATCGAGGCGGTCACCGACGGATATTCCGCCAAGGCGTGCTGTTCCACGGCTTGCATATTCAGTGGAAAGCTCAAAGCCAAAAAATCGCCGATTCCTCTTTTTTGCGACGGCGAGAGTTGTCGCGCTTCCACTAAATGGATCGAAGACTATATCACCTTCGTTGGAACAAGAATCGATGACACGCCCCAACAACTGTTCTGGCATTTGGCAACCATGGAATCCCGCCCGTTCCTTGAATGTGCCCGCGACTCTTGGAAAGTACCATGTGTCTTCGTCTGGCGAAAGGCCATCAACACAATCCTGAGGCCGCAATATGAACGTATCATCAGGAAGTCGTCCACCACTGGCAGCTCTTGAATCATTGTAAACCAATTGCCGGGCAGAAGGCACTTTTACTGCGGCCGCATTGAACGTAAAGTGGTCTTTGTTCCGCACAAAATGAAATAGATGCGCATGAGAGCGTGTGAATTTCATTGTGCAGTTGACACCAAACGTGTAATACCAACTGACCCAGCTTCGGCAATGGAAGCCAAGCTTCTGGGCTTCAATCTTTAATTCTGCGGCATATTCATCACCGATTGCAAGCCAGAATGCGCCATCTGACGCAAGAATACGATGCACTTCGGCCATCCACGTGCGAGACCAGGCAAGATACTTTTCACTATCCAGCCGATCGTCGTATTCATCGTATTCATATCCAATATTGAACGGAGGATCCGCGAATGCAAGATGGATGCAGTTATCCGGAAGCTTCTGCATTTGCGCAATGCAATCGCCAT
>JAGQQS010001058.1 GCA_020426105.1 Planctomycetaceae bacterium | reverse complement strand
TATTCGCGTTCATTCGCGTCGATTCGCGGTTAAAAACAAGTATATGGAAACGCAAATGGATCGTGCCACAAGTAGACACCAACCGGGTCCGCATGATCAGTGTTCGGCGCAGCGAAAGGTGAGAACACTAATCTTCGCTGATTTCCACTAATCCGAAACGCACAAACTTTGATACTCGATTCCGACCCATCTGATTTTTACTACGCCGTTCGCGAGAGACAAAAGAACGACAGCACTCTCGGGGTTTTCCTTACCCTGTTTTCCAAATGCACACCCCTGTGCGGTCGAGGGGATGAATGAGACATCTGTGAGTCAGGCCGTACGATGTCAGCAAAGAAACACGGTCCACGGCTCGCCAAATGCGATTGTATACGGCACAATCTGCAGCCTGACTGATCGGGTTTCGATTGTCGACATCCGGCTGAAATCATGTTGCAGGAGAAATGAACTACGATGAATGCTTCGTCCGACAAATCACTTCACGGAGTCCTTCCGGTTCTTCAGACACCATTTACAGATGCTGGTGAGATCGACTGTGATGTATTGAACCGTGAAATTGACTGGGCGTTCGAAGCTGGAGCCGATGGCGTTGTGGTCGCGATGGTCAGTGAAATCCTGCGACTCGGTTCCGCTCGCAGAAAGCAGCTTACCGAACTGGTGTGTCAGGCCATTCAGGGACGTGGGAGCTGCGTGATCAGTGTGGGGGCGGAAAGCACCGGCGAAGCGATTGAGTTTGCCACGCATGCGGAACGAATGGGGGCCACTGGCCTGATGGCAATTCCTCCGGTCGCGACGGCCCTCGGAAGTGCGGCGACGCTGGAATATTTTGCCGCGATTGCGCGCAGTGTCTCGATTCCCCTTGTCGTTCAGGACGCTTCCAGCTACGTGGGCGCGGCAATCGACCTCAGCGTGTACCTGAGGCTGCTCGAAGAATTCGGGGACGAGCGAATCTACTTCAAGCCGGAGGCCAGTCCGCTGGGCCCAAACCTTTCCCGACTGCGTGACGCCACGCACGGAAAAGCGAAGGTCCTTGAAGGTTCCGGCGGAATTAATCTGGTGGACTGTTACCGCCGTGGGATTGTCGGAACTATGCCAGGCATGGATTTGCTGGACAGTGTCGTGGCGCTCTGGAAAGCATTGCAGGCCGGTGACGACGATCGTATCTACCAATTATCATTGCCAATCTGCGGAGTTGTTGCGTTAGAACTTCAGGGCGGGCTGGATGGTTTTCTGGCCATCGAAAAATATCTCCTGAAGAAACGCGGAATCTTCACAAACACGCATCAGATTCAGCCGGTACGCTGGTCACTCGACGCAGAAACGCAGGCCGAAGTGGATCGCCTGTTTGCCCGACTGCAGGCGGTCACCTGAATGTCCGACCGCCCGACCACGGTTCGCTATCGAGTCCTGGCATGGCTGACACTGGCTGCCGCATTGTCGTATCTTTGTCGGAACGCCGTCGGTGTGGCAGAAAGTACCGTCCGCAGCGATCTGGGCCTGACTCTGGGCCAGTCCGGTTGGTTTATGGGTTCGTTCTTCTGGACCTATGCCATGTTTCAGGTCCCATGTGGCTGGTTTTCTGAACGGGCCGGGACTCGCATCACGCTGACCATTTTTGCAGTTGCCTGGTCCGTTGCCACGATTGGTATTGGTGTCGCCCCTGGATTCTGGCTGCTGATTGTCGCACAGTTGATTATGGGGGCCGCACAGGCAGGGATTTTTCCGGCGTCGTGCAATTCGATTGGCCACTGGATGCCACTTGCGCAGCGCTCGTTCGGTTGCGGAGTGCTCACGGCAGGAATGCAGGTAGGGGCAATCATAGCCAGCAGTATCACCGGAGTGCTGATGATTGAATTCGGGTGGCGATTGGTTTTCGTGTTGTTTGCTCTTCCCGGCATTCTGTGGGCAGTCGGTTTCGTAGCCTGGTTCCGTGATCAGCCCGAACAGACTCCGGCAGTG
>JAGQQS010001057.1 GCA_020426105.1 Planctomycetaceae bacterium | reverse complement strand
TCCGGGAGCGGCTGAAACAGGCCGCTGGAACACTGTCTGGCGGGGAACAACAGATGCTGGCCATCGCGCGTGCGCTTCTCGCCCGACCGAAACTCCTGATGCTCGATGAACCCTCGCTGGGCCTGGCACCGCAGATCGTACAGACGATTTTTCAGGTGATCCGACAGATCAATCGCACGGGAGCGACGATTTTGCTGGTAGAACAAAATGCCTCAATGGCACTTCAGGTCGCTCACCGAGCTTACGTAATCGAAGTCGGGTCCATCGAGATGGAAGGCCCGGCCGCGGAACTCGCTGCCAGCGATGAAGTTCGAAAAGCATACCTGGGTGCACATTAAGGCCTGACCTGTGACTGCCAATTCAATCGACTCTGCGTTTCAATGGATCTTGTCACGACGAAGTATCCCGCAAAAGCACTTGCCCGCTCTGATGGGCATTCTGAACGTTACGCCGGACAGTTTTTCAGACGGCGGCAGATTCAATTCCACGGATGCAGCCGTGACACGTGCTGTTCAGATGGCTGAAGACGGGGCTGATATTATCGACATCGGGGGTGAATCAACACGCCCCGGCGCGGAGCCCGTATCTCTGGATGAAGAACTCCGCCGCACAATCCCGGTCATTCAAACACTGGCTCAGCAATTGAAAGTACCCATCTCAATCGATACCACAAAGGCCGAAGTTGCCAGACAGGCTCTGGCGGCAGGCGCCGAGATCGTGAACGATATTTCAGGTCTGACATTTGATCGCGACATGCTGGAAGTCTGTCGCCAGGCGGACGCAGGAATCTGCGTAATGCATATTCAGGGCACGCCTCTGACAATGCAGCGGAACCCTGCGTACGGTAATGTAGTCGCGGAAGTGATCGAGTTTCTGCAGCAACAGGTGGATCGATGCCTGATGGCTGGAATTCCGGCGGAAAGGATGTGCGTCGATCCGGGAATCGGGTTCGGAAAGACCGCCGATCACAACCTGGAACTTTTGTCGGCGGTTCCTAAGATCCAGCGGGCGCTGCAGCGCCCGGTGTTGATCGGACATTCCCGAAAACGATTTCTGTCCAAAATCCTTGGGCATCCGGTGGAAGAGCAATCCGCAGGCACCATCGGCGTTGCGGTCGCCCTGGCTGAACTTGGCACCAGCATTCTCCGCGTTCACGATGTTCGCGCCGTACGTGATGCCCTTGTGGCATGGGATACGATTCGTCGGGGCTCAACGCCTTAGACCTCAAAAAAGGAGTCAACCTCGATGGTGTTCTCAATTCCGCTGTGGAAGGGGATGAGGTTACCCCTTACGTCAACAACTGGTACAAGTAAGTGATTCACACAAAGCTCAGGCACGTTTAAAAATTCAGGGCAACTGCTGCAGATCATCAAGATCTTTGGGCCGTCCGCTCGCCGTTTTATTTAGTCTCAAATCGGCGAGCCCAATGACATGGACGGGGAGCCCATCAAACTCTGTCAACACTCGACCCGATCGGCAGTCATCAAAAGTTACACCATCGATTTCATTCATGACTTCGATGCGAACGGGAGGATGACCCATCCGAACAATTTTCCGTTGCTGCAGAAAAAGTTCAGGAGTTAGATTAGGCGTATCAAACCCAAACTCGCGGATGGCAGCAACCACGCGAATCACGTTTTCCGGCGTTTTGCTGATCCAGATATCAATGTCACTGGTCGAACGAGGATACCCATGGAATCCAACGGCAAAACCACCAATGACGAGGTAGTCAGCGCTGTGGCAATTCAGCAATCTCAAGAACTCTTTGAAGTCTGGCGGAAGCTCGATCACCATAATTCATTGTCCGAAGCGCCATCATGTGCTGAAGGCGATATTCCGCAGTTTGTGCACACCACCACTGCTTCATTTCGGGCTCTTCAAAGTCGTCCGAAACAGAAATTGCAGTTCGGTCTACACAAAGCGCTGATATCGATTTGACGGGAAAGTTGGTCATGGATCTAAAGTCGATCGGCTGGATCAGAGGATTGTGTACGTTTATGATAACCGCTGGCGAACCTCGTGGGGAGCCCGTTTCCCGTGTCCCAAGGCCGTTTGATTTGTGTCAGTTCACCAACCGATGAAATCGGTATGACGAACTTAACCGATTGACCTGCCTCGATGAACGCTGTGCCAGCGAGACCGCACTGACCATGTTCACCGACAACCTGAAACTGGCCGAGTACGACTACACCCTGCGTGCCATTTAGCCAGTGGTTCCTCGCTGCTGAGCGCACGGGGTCAGATCAACTGCGGAATCGGAGATCCATGAGACAGGATGGGAACCGGACGCCCCGACAAGTCTTTGACTGCTTGTGTATAGTCAATCCCCAGATGAGCATACACGGTGGCGAGGAGGTCCTGCGGCGTCACGCGGTCCCTGATTGGATACTCGCCTCGTGCATTGGTTTCGCCGACAACCTGCCCCATGCGTAAACCGCCTCCCGAGATGAGCGCACTGAAGGCATGGGGCCAGTGATCACGTCCCAGACCAATCTGATCAGAGAAGTTCTTTTCTGCATGTGTAATGCGCGGAGTTCGGCCGAATTCTCCGCAGGCGATCAACAGCACTTTGCGATCCAAACCGCGTTCGTATAAATCATCGATCAGACCACACAGCGCCTGGTCCATTTGAGGCAACCGCTCGCGCTGCGCGTAATCCAGATGAAACGCCCCCGCGTGATCATCCCAACTGAAGTGTTTTGTGGTATCGTTGGGAGCCGTCGCATCAATATTGATGACTGCCGCGCCGGCCTCCGCCAGCCGTCGTGCCAGCAGGCAGCTTTGACCCCAGCGATGACGACCGTAACGGTCCCGTATGTCAGCGGGCTCCTGCGTAATATCGAAGGCATCAACGACCTTGTTGCTGGTGAGCATCGTGAATGCAGCCGATCGAAATCGATCCACGCCGCCTGAAGCATGCAGCTGATCAAGATCCCTGCGGAACCCATCAAACTGCGTCACGAGTGATCGGCGATGTTCAAGGCGACGATTGTCGATGCCCGTCGCCAGCGTCAGGTTACTCGGGGCAAAACCTGGTTTGGAAGGATCGC
>JAGQQS010001056.1 GCA_020426105.1 Planctomycetaceae bacterium | reverse complement strand
CGCGAGTGCTTTTCCATGGTGAAGCGACATCCGTCTTCAACAAAGTCGTGATTGGCGACTTCAAAGGATGCGGTGTTGCCAAAGTAGGGAAGCACGAAGTCATTGATCAACAAATAGCCCTTGCTGCCACTGATGTGACCGAGTTGTTGGTGATTGGTGCGGAATGAATTGTAGAAGGAAGCGGAAACACCATTGGCGAAATGCAGCTCACCCTGGAACTCCATCGGCACGGGGGCCTCGCTGTCTTCCCGTTGAACAGAATGCAGGATGCGCCCTCGGACTTCCGTTGGCAGTTCATAATTCATCGCGAACAGGATAAATCGGATGGTATACCAACCCAGATCGCCCAAGCATCCGGCGGGTTCCAACGAACTGCCTGCTCGAATGTTGGTGTTGAACCAGTCGTCCGGGGCGCAAAAACTGAAATGGCTCGTAATGCGTCGTATCTGGCCGACACTGACTCCGTCGTCCAAGATGCTTCGCATTTGCGGCAAGCGATCATTGTGCATGAACATCACGCCGTCCATGAACTGCACTTGATTGGCTTGACACGCGTCAATCATCGTCTGAACATCCGCTGCACTGACGCCGCAGGGCTTTTCGACCATCACATGTTTCCCGGCCTGAGCGGCTTTGACCACCCATTCAGTCCGCAGCCCGGTGGGGAGAGGAATATACACGGCATCGATATCCGGCCGTGCGAGCAGAGCCTCGTAGCCTTCGACGGCATCGACCGGCGACGGAACCGGGACAGACGCGCTGCATTCAGTGATAAACTGCCGGGCTTTCTCAACGGAACGACTGGAAACGGCAACGATCTGCCCATTTCCGGAATTGACAATTGAATGCCAGTTCTTTCTGGCAATCGCAGCCGTGCTCAGGATTCCCCAACGGCAAACGTCTTTGGTCATTTGAACGCCCTGTTCCCATGTAATTTCGGAGTAGCCGCAGAGACACATCTACACTGCGTTGGGGGGAATGGTGAGGGATTTGGCGCGAATCCTCAAGCGAGCGAGCATGATGTCGATGCGTTGCCGGTGCTCCGTCGATGAGGAAAACTTCCTGAGTGCGTCGAATCTGCACCGGATCGCAGCGTCGGCGATGGTGATGTGGAGGCAATTACATCCGGATGCGGCAGGCGATCGGCAGGTTCTGCAGTGCTGGTTTTCGGAAGAGTTCGTCGTTGCAGCACTTGTTGCCGGAATGGCTGTTGCGACCAATTTCACTGTCTCATGGCTCTTGCGAAAACCATCAGCGGCTGATACTTCTCACCGTAATGTCAGATTCAAGTCCGCGATTTCGACCTGCATTGACTCGCGCTCAGCGTCGGCTGACGGCGTTATCAGGTTTCGGAATTGTGGTTGTCTTTGGAATTGCTGGCTGGCTGACTCCGGATCCTCGCGGCTTCGGGACTCACCAGCAGCTTGGAATGCCCGCCTGTAGTTTTCAGTTGATCACCGGTATTCAGTGTCCGCATTGCGGGCTCACCACCAGTTTCAGCTGGTTCATCAGAGGCCAGTTTGAAAAATCGATGCGGGCCAACCCGGCCGGACTCATCCTGGCAATTGTCAGTGTCGGGATTCTGATCTGGATCATTGTTGTGAATATTTGTGGTGCGTTTGTGATTACAAAGGCACCTGGCCGTGACGCCATGTTCGGATTCGGAATCTGGGTCCTGTTGTCGATCGTCATCTGGGTATTCAGAGGATTGCTGAAACTGATGTGATGATCTGAGGAAGCAGGTTCGACGTTCATGTGGATTATGGAGAATCGCGTGGTGAAATCATTAAATCGAATGCCGGAGCAACCCGTCTCCCGCCGCGCTGTATTGCTAATTCTGGCCCTCGCCCTTGTACTTCCCGGCTGTTCGCTGGGTGTGATGGTGGGCAAGATGTTCTTCGACGACCCGAAGATGAAGTCAGTTTTCCGGGCCAGTACGGGTACCGACCTGACGAAGGGCGAAAAGACCATCCTGATTGCCTGTTCGACAACGCACCAGATTCTGTCCCGATATCCCGGCATTCGCATCGACATTGTGGACAAAATGTCGCGGATCCTTGACACCCGGAATGTAAAGATTGTACCGGCAGATGATGTTGCCACATGGTTCGATGATCATGGCGAGTGGGGCGACTTCTCGGAACTCGCGGACTCGTTTGACGCAGACTATGTCATGCATATTGACTTAAAGACATTTGCGGTTGTTGTTCCGGACAGCCCGCATCTGCTGCAGGGCAAAGCCGAAGGCCGCGTGTCGATGATGGAAATCAAACCCGTCGGCAAAAGCGGGAACAAGAAGAAAGCGATCGTCGCTGTGGAAAGATCCTTCAATGTGATGTTTCCCACCACATACCCCGTCCCTCGAGAAAGTCGTTCGGAAGAAATGTTTACCGAAAATTTCATCGATCGCATTTCCGCACAGATGGCGCGAATGCTTTACGACCACCGTCCGAGCGAAGTTGATCTCTGAAGTCATGAAACCCGTCCGCATCAGATTTCCCGGCTCACCAGGAACTGCCCCATGCTTATCTCTTCGTCTACATCTCATACAACTGGAAATCAGACTGACGCGCGACGTTGGAGGCTGGTGGTTCAGGCCGTTCTTGTGGCGCTGTTGCTGGTCTCAGTGCCGGGCTGCAACTACTTTATTCTGCTCGGATATCTGATTGGCGGTCCGCCTCAAATCGAACCACTCTTTGAGCGAGACACGAAGAAATCCATGACCGACCGCGATGTACGTGTGGCGGTCGTCTGTTACGCATCCGATGAACTCAAATACGAATGCGAACATATCGACCACATTATTGCACGGCAGGTGTCTTATCAGCTGGCCAATAACAAGATCGATGTCGTTCCCAGTGATGAGGTACGAACCTGGATGCTGGAGAATCCCGACTGGGATACCGCGACCGAGGTCGGGGCTGCATTCGACGTCAACTATGTGATCTATATTGATGTGAGCGATTTTTCCCTGTACGAACGCGACAGCAACACACTGTTCCGCGGTCGTTGTGAAGCGATCGTAAGTGTGTATGAAATGGAAACCGGCGGTGAGGGAAAACGAATCTTTTCGCACGACCTGAACAGCCAGTATCCCATTCAGGTACCCCGGTCAGCCACCGACGTGAGTTATGATACGTTCCGCATGGAATATTTTTCCCGTCTGAGTGACGAGATTGGACGACTCTTTTATCCATTCCTGAACGGTGACGATATCAGCAATGCGACCTAAAACTGCTGTGTGATCGGGCAACCCGCGGCGTGCGCGTATCGCGTGCGATCCGGTACTCCCCGTGTCTCACACAGCAATACAAACAGCCCGACGTTTGCTCCATGCGAACGCGGGCTGTTGGTTTTTACCTGTGCCTGTAGTGGACGAGGCGACGAGTCCCGGGAAATCGATAGTTCACAGGACTCGTTTGCCACGTCCACTACGGTCATTGCTCATCTGCCGGTCGGCCTGACGGGATTTAAGGGGGCGATTGTCGGTTTATCGAATTGCGATCCATCTGCGGGTAACGGAGTTCGCTGGCGAAAGGTATGACCGGCGATTTCGATCGCTGGTATTATCCTGTCGAAGAAGCTATCCTCGCATTACGTACGATCAGAGTAGCGGAAGTCGCTGTTCAGAGTCAGCAGTGATCTCGACAAGCGGATTGCTGGTCGATGCCTGCTGACCGCGGAGATGAGCCCGACTTCATGAACACGCATTTCGCGAGCCGCCTGATTCCCGTGCTGTACGTCGGTACGGTATTTCTGGGAGCGATGCTGGGGTTCCAGATTCAGCCATTGATCAGCCGTGCCATCCTTCCGTGGTTCGGGGGCAGTCCGGCCGTTTGGACCGTCTGTCTCCTGTTTTTCCAAACGGCCTTGTTCGGGGGCTACTACTACGCATTCCGTCTGATTCGAGTT
>JAGQQS010001055.1 GCA_020426105.1 Planctomycetaceae bacterium | reverse complement strand
CGATGGGCACACCGGTCCAGCGTGCTAAGTTTATCCTGTCGGTGAAGAAAGCCTGCCGCATCGCCCGCATCTTCAATGAGCACGGCGTTCGGCAGTACGGCGTGATTCGCATTGACTCGGCCGAATTTGGCGTCAACAAATGGCGTGAGGATTCCGTGTCAAACACGAAGACGATCGCAGCGACTTTTCGCGAGGCTGCGATTGTTGCGGCAGCGCACGGCGAACGACTGGCGGCGGAAGGGGAAATCTGCTGGGCGGGAATGCACAGCTGGAAGGATATGCTGAACCTGCTGGAAGCAGTGGATATGCCTGGCTCGCTCGGATTCCAGTGTGACCTCGCTCATACGTATCTGTACTTGCTGGGCTACAACGCACCGGAATGTGCACTGGTCAGGGAAGGGCACACCGACGAGGAATTCTACGCGGCGTACAAGACCATGACGGACAAGCTGCGACCGTGGACGATCGACTTTCACGTGGCTCAAAACGACGGACAGGTTCACGGTGCCGGTTCGCACGACAAGACTGGCAAGCACTGTCCGGCGGATGATCCCAACGGCAAACTCGATATCGTCAAATGTTCGGGATACTGGCTGGAAGGCGCGGCGGAACGCGGCATCCGGCACATCTGCTGGGACGGCTGCATGTTCCCAAATGCGATGCTGGAAAATCCGAAGACATGGAACACGATTCTTGATACGATGATCAAGGTGCGAAACGCACAGGGGTGGACGTAGGGAGTCGCGGAGTTCGCAATGTCTAAGCCTCAATGACCAGAGGTTCACGTTTTCGTTATGCGAGGTTACGAATATGGCCGTCGATTTTGCTGAATTGAGGCGACTTTCTCCCGAACAGAAGCTGCAGATTGTCACTATGTTGTGGGAAGATTTGCGTGAATCTCCCAGCGTCTTGAAATTGTCCCAGGATGATTTGGATGAAATCAATCGTCGGGAAGAATATATGAAGGAACATCCGGACGAGTGGCTGACGTCCGATCAGATGTGGGCGCGCGTCGACGAGCTGGTGCAAGCACGTGCCGATGAGTTGCAGAAGAAATGATCGAACTTCGATATGATCCACGCTTCCCACAGGATCTTGAAGCAGCCCTGGACTGGTACGATCAGGTTTCAACTGCGGCAAGTGAAAAGCTTCGCGGGCTGATTCAGCGGCAGTTGAATTCGATTCAGCAGTTCCCCGAATCATTTCAACCTCTGGACTCTGACCTCGATCATCGCGGTGCAATGGTCTCAGGATTCCCGGTAATGATTGTCTTCCGAATTGAAGACAGCGTGATCAGAATTTTACAAATCGTTCATCTTTCGAGTGATTGGACTTAAAGCTGAAAGCTTTCGATAACTACTAACAAACAGGATTTGGATCTGACAAAATGACAAAGCTCAAACCAATCAACATCGGTCTCATCGGGTACGGCTTCATGGGCCGGACACATTCGAACGGCTACAAGCGCGTTAACGATTTTTTTCCGGAACTCAAACACCGCCCTGTGTTGAAAGCGATCTGTGGGCGCAGTGAGGATCAGGTGAAAGCATTTGCTGATCAGTGGCAGTACGAATCGACTGAAACCGATTGGCGCAAACTGATCGCTCGGTCCGATATCGACGCGATTGATATCTGCACACCAAACAACTCGCACGCTGAAATCGCAATTGCCGCCGCGGAAGCGGGCAAGATGGTGCTCTGCGAAAAGCCGCTCGCCATGAATCCGGTCGAAGGCCAGAAGATGGTGGATGCCATCGAAAAGGCCAAAGTGGCCAACACCGTCTGGTACAACTATCGTCGCGTTCCCGCGGTATCACTCGCCAAGCAGTTGATTGACGAAGGGCGGCTGGGGCGAATCTTCCATTATCGTGCGAACTTTCTGCAGGACTGGACCATCAACGCCGATCTGCCCCAGGGCGGCGCCGCACTCTGGCGACTTGACGCCGCTGCAGCGGGCTCGGGCGTGACCGGTGACCTGTTGGCGCACTGCATCGACACGGCAATCTGGCTCAACGGTTCGATCAAAAACGTCACGGCCATGACGGAGACGTTCGTCAAAGAACGCATGCACAATCTGACTGGCAAGGTGGAAAAGGTCGGCATCGACGATGCGTGTGC
>JAGQQS010001054.1 GCA_020426105.1 Planctomycetaceae bacterium | reverse complement strand
GGGCAACGGAACAGCAGCGTCAACAGGAACTCCTGATCCGATGTGGAATCGCGGCTGATATTGACGTAATACGCTTCCCATTGTTCCGCAGCGTTGACGTCACTGGCCTTCTCGATCGTGGTGCGCTGATCATTCAGCAGGGGAGCCTGCAAGTCACAGCCGATCGGAAGATCGACACGCAATCGCTGACGTTCACTGGTGGTGATGCGGAATCGACATCTCCATGAGGCGAGCGTCTGACGTTCAGTGACAACTTCGATTGCAGCGCGGGAAACAACCGTTGCCGCAACTTCATGAATCTCATGTTTTCTAATTTGAATCGTCGCTGATGCCGGCTGAGCGAAATAGCGATAGGCGAGGTAGCCCTCGTGTTCCATGAATTCCAGTTCACGAACATCGACGGGTTCCGTAGTATCGCCCTGCGAGTCTGCAGTGATCGACAATGACTCGTGTCGCAACAATCGAATTTCTCCCCGAGTCTGCGTCAGTGTGACCCGGCGGCGATTCGTGGTGTCCTCAGCGAAGGGGGCCAGCACACGAGGTGGCTCAACGACCAGTGTCTGCTCCGACGGAGCATCGGGCTCTGCCGCAGCGGTCTCGGCGGCCAGTGCTGCTTCCGGTGATCCTGAGGCTGCGGGTTGTACCGGGGGAGTGACGCCGCCCTGCGCGGGAGAGTCGGTCTTCACATCCCAATCGACACCCAGTTGCACGATGCCGGTCGTCTCGTCATGCAAAACCAGCGTCCATGTGACCCAGCCATTTTCGGCTTGAGAGGCTTTGTCGCGCTGCTTGATCGTATGTCCTGGCGACAGTGTTCGGAATCGCACTTCATTCGACACTTTTTCCGGTACGGCGACCCGAAACGTATCCACACCCGCATTTTGAATATCGAACGTGACGACAGCATTCAGTTTTACGATTTCCGGTTCAACCTGAACCGTTGTGCCGACGGTGGCGGCGATCTGAGCGGGGCGGGGCGACGTGCGCACGAACGCCGAGATCGGACGACGAGTAAAGTTCCACGACCCGATATGCCGGAGTTTCGGCAACTGCTCGACGGTGACATCGCGCGCCGGAAACAGTCCGACGAGTTTTTCGTCGACTGAGATTACATCCAGAAACTCGGGAGCATACGCCGTCAGGGTACCCGTTTCGCGTTCAACGCCTTCGGGCGTGAGCGTGGGCAGTTCCAACTCGACATTATCAGCGGATCCATCGAAGGCCTGATGTCCCTGCACGGTGACTTCAATCGCACCCATGCGTTTTTGCGTCAGCGATAATGTGACTCGGCCGCTGCCCTTATCGACATTGAATTCGCTCATGCCGTCGGCGGCGACGCTGTCTATCGTGAGTGACTCCGGAACCCTGAGCGTCAGTTGAAACACACCGGCGCGCTCCACGTCGTACTTCAACACGGCCTTCAGCCGCAATTCATCATCACGGAACACATACTGCATCTGATGTGTAACCAGCAGTCGCGGCTCGACCGGTTTGAGCTGCACCACCAGCACACCACTCGCACCGCTGAATTCCCACGTATTTGCGACGGTCGCCTGTTCGCTTTTGGATATTGTTGCACCGGCATCGACCTGCCGCACACCGGTTTGCGTTTTGATCGCTGTTGTTAGCGAGGCATCCGTGGCAATCGTCAGCCGACCTGCTTCGCGAACCACGGCATCGGCATGGATGCCCTGCAGTTTTCCATCTGGCGATTTGCCGATCAACTGGAGGGTATCGCCTTCGATCACACGCTCGGTCTGAATTTCGAGCTGAAATTTTTCGGTTGCCGGTACCAGCAATTCGGCTTTCACAATCTGGTGAGTTTCGCCAATCGCCTCGACATTCCATGAACGAATCCGCCCTGCGGCTGAAACAACGTCAATGATCCGAGAGTCTTTTGGAACCAGTACGGTAACATCACGCAGTTCGCCACGAAGGATTTCGTAGTTCAACACCGTGCGGGATTGCAATAAGCCCGGTTCAATGCGGACGCTCGTTTGATTGGTCACGCTGCTGAGTAAATCCATCACAGGCTTTGAGCCGGCCCGTGGATTCCAGAGCACCGAGAACTGATTGGTCGCACCAAGACTGGCCTTCGCAACGGTCTTACCCTCGGCTGCCGGTTCGTCTGATGGCAGCAGAACCTGAAGCGGACTGATTTTGATTGTCTGGTCGGGTTCAGGAATCGTGACAACCAGTTCACTGATGCCGGTCGGAGGACATTGAATCGTAAAAGACCGGCTTTCAGGTGACGTTGATACAGTGGTCAGCAGTTCGAGCGTCACGGACTTCTCGCCAGCGCCCCTGATCAGTAATTCGTACGTACCATCGCCGGTTCCTTTGAGCAACACCGATCCGTCGTCGGGCCCGATCGTTCCAATCGCGGCTGATCCGAAGGCGACTGGAAGAACGGCCCAGCCCTTTTCTTTAATTACATTCACCTTGAGTTCAACCGTGACACGGGCGAGATCTTTTTCCACCGTCGCGGTCCATTTCGACGACGTGATGACCGCGTCCTGGTTGCCTGTCGTCACAGGCACCGCCTGAATCGCGCGCTTCATCAGGTCGAGGTATTCCGCGTAGGGAAGGACAACCGAGGCGTCCTGATTGTCGAACACCTTCTGAAGTTCCCGGAACGGGACGTAGATCAACCGATCCCATTTCTCAGACGGCGAGTTTTTTTCAGAATCCTCTGCCGGTGGTGCAGCGGGATCCGTGTTTTCCTGAGCAGTCACTCGAGGGTATGGCTCCACGATCACGGCCATCAACACGAGCATTACGCTGAGAACGCAGGAAAATCGTTTCATACCAAATAGCCTTATTTTCTGAATCACGGCAGGTCCCGGCGTGTCGCCTGAACATTCGGGTCAGCCACAATAGTTACTCAACT
This sequence comes from Planctomycetaceae bacterium, assembly GCA_020426105.1. Taxonomy (GTDB): domain Bacteria; phylum Planctomycetota; class Planctomycetia; order Planctomycetales; family Planctomycetaceae; genus SXXK01. The sequence goes on along the minus strand of JAGQQS010001054.1, from coordinate 1,263 downwards.
CAAGGAGAATCGCCGAGTGGTAATTTACGTGGATTGCGCCGATTTTACATATTGACGGACTTGAACGGGCCGGGAACAAACAGGTCTCATAACTTAGGGGGCATGAACCATGAGTGCGGAGCACTCTGCCGGGCGATCCGGCGACTGGTTTCTGGCCCTTTGTCTGCGGCTTCATAAGTCTAGGTCAGAATTCGACCGTACAGGAATGCCCATTTTGCGCAAACGTCAACGCCGGATAGACGCTTCACGTGGTCGATTTGTTCCCGAAATCCTGCCTAACCTTTCTATTCAGACGTTTTCGTCAGTATGATGACGTCGGATCTTCGGGCGGACCGCATGTAGGTTGTCAGTGCATTTGACCTCAAGGGCTGCAGACCGATCCGATTGCAGGAGCTTCATTGATGAAATCGAAATTCCCTGGAATGGACCCGTTTCTGGAAGCCCAGGAATGGGAAGATTTTCATACGACTTTCAATACCGTGCTCCGAGAGTACCTTGGCCCATCCCTGGAACCGGACTACCTGGTCCGAGTAGAACGTCGAGTGTACGTCGAGGCCGTTGGAGTCGAGCCTGAAACAATGCGACCGGCAGATGTCGCGATTGTTGCCGTTGATTCTGGTCCGGCCACCGGACGCAGGTCGCACGATGTGGGAAGCATTACAGCCGAGTGTGAATTGCCGATGCCAATCGAACGGCAGGAGACATATCTTGTTATTCGTGATCGTGAAACGATGAAAGTTGTCACGGTGATCGAAGTTCTCTCGCCTTCGAACAAACGCCACAACGGTGACGGTCGGCGCGAATATCTGACAAAGCGTGTCGAAATCCTGTCGAGCCCCACACATCTGGTGGAACTCGATCTGCTGCGCGGGGGAATGCGATTGCCGGTCGTTGGTTCGCTGCCTCCGGGTGATTATTACGCAATCGTTAGTCGCGTTAAACGTCGCCCGCGTTGTGACGTCTACGCGTGGACACTGCACGACTCACTGCCGTCGATTCCAATCCCGCTCAAACCCGGCGATGACGACGCCATCGTCCCGCTACAGGAAGTGTTTGACACGGTCTATCAACGTGCCCGCTATGACTTGTCGATCAAATACGACGCCACACTTGATCCACCGTTGAACGAATCGGAGTTGCAGTTACTCACGCAACAGCGATGACCTGTTCAGATATTGTTTGAACCCGTCCATCAATAATTCCGTGACTTCCGGGGTGCGTATGGGCAGTGGCCGTGCGAAAGTAAAGGCAAACCCGTCGGCG
>JAGQQS010000066.1 GCA_020426105.1 Planctomycetaceae bacterium | reverse complement strand
GCCATGCGGGAGGGACACGATGAACCGCGCGTCGTTTCACTCGTTTGGACAACATCGCGGACAAAATGGAGAAACTTATGGAAGAAAAACAGAAACCTGTGCACGAGATTCGTCTCGGCAGAATTCGTGCAGCCATCTGGGGGCACAACAATGCCTCTGGTGGAACCGAGTACTACACGGTGATTTCACGTGTGTACAAGGACGACGAGGGCAAATGGGCACAGTCTCATGGCTACTGGCCTGAGGATCTGCCTGTCGCAAACAAAGTCGGTGAAATGGCACTGATCTGGATCTGGAAACAGAAGGCCAGGCTTGCCACCAGGAACTGATTAGTAACCTGCTGATCGGATGCAGTCCGATCAGCCTCAACACGGATAACGTATGACACTGACCATTATTGGACGACTGTTCTCTCTGGGAGAAGTCGTCATTACGCACAGCGCCAGTGACGCGCTTTCCAACAGCGACGTCAACAGCGGCCTCATTCGCCACATGGATGGTGACTGGGGTGATGTACCGGCTGCGGACAGACGGCTCAATCAACAGGCTCTGAAAAGAGGCGAACGATTGATGTCGGAGTATCGCAGCTCAAAAGGTGTTCGGTACTGGATCATCACAGAGTGGGATCGCTCTGTCACGACGATCCTGCTGCCGACCGATTATTAGTCGTCTGCTGACCGGCAGGTGACGGTTTTCTTTAGGGTTTTTGACCGGCTGTAACAACAGCCGGTCAGCCACTCATCAGTTTCCATTTCAATGACTCCGTATCAGTTGCTTCCTCCGGTTGGTTCTGCCATGCGGAAGGGACACGACGAACGACGCGTCAGATCTCCGGGTACCATCCACATGATCGGAGACGAGCTGCACAAGGTCTTCGAACTGCGGTTGATGCCCGGTTTGTTTACGGTGCCGAAACCATGGACCTGTGGGTATGAAGAGTCACACGATTCTTCATACCCCATTTTTCGAATTCACTGAGTCACTCACTGGTCGCTCACCGCGTCGCCGCGCCAATGCGAACCGACGGCAGGCAACAAATGCCGCTGACTATCCCAAACACAACTCGGCCTCCGCTGCGGCCGACATTGGAACATACCTATGCAAATCCCCACGACTGCAGGCAAGCGGCCTCCGGAGTCACCGGACCTGATCGTCGGTGCCGGCTCGCTGACATCATACGTCTGGCGGATCGAGCATCAGCAGGGTGAGTACGACTATCGATTTGACCTGATCAGCCACTCTCGTCCCGGTGAACATTCAGGGCTTCAGCTTTTCGCCCCGAAGGATCTGCCGGACATGCTGGCCTGGATGAATGTACTGATCCGTGAATTGCTGCACGATGGATGGCTGAATGCATCCCTGCGAACAGAGCTGCGCCGGCTGCTGGTTCACCTGCAGGAGATTCCAGAGGTTGCAGCCTGCGATTCCTGCGAAGAAGAGGAATGGCCCGAGCCGCACCGTCCTGCGACGCCGTAACGCAGCGAGAGCGAGAATACCTTCATCGCCGATCTCGATCGATCATGTTTGTCTTCGAAAGGACCCTCTCATGTCATCACCGCCTTCGCATGTCATTCGGCTGGACGCCATCATCGTACGAATCCGGCGTCGCACGACACGCTCCGGAGTTCGCCATTCGGTTTCGATCTCACGTTTCTACCACAATGGCGACACGCTGAAGGAGTCCACGCGGTTCAGCCGCAATGACCTCCCAATTATCCGTGCGGCCCTCGACGAAGCATTCACGTGGATCGCAGGCAATGGGCAACTTGTCGAACCCCAGTGATTCACACGCCCCACCACAAGAGTCATCTGTCCGCCCCGCCAATTCTCTGGAGCTAATCCATGTCCACAAAGACCAGCGGTGTCATCCGATCTGACGAAGCCTACAGCAAACAAATGATTCTCCAGCGACTGGGGATTTCTCAGAAGTTCTGGGATAAGATGATCAGCGAAGGTCTGCCCTACACAATTGTCGGTCACTCGCGCTGGGTGACCGGGCAGGCACTCATTGAGCATCTCCACAGAAACGCAGAAAGGAAATCAAATGCCACACAGTAAGAATGAGAAAGGTCAGTCATCATGTCGAGAAGGCCCGAAATTGGAAACGTTCAACTCTATCCGGACAGGCCCCTGCGGAAGTCAGATCGCAACGGCTACGTGCTCAAGTTTTATTGCCCGCTTCGCGGCGAGCGGATCCGTCGTAACTGCGGAACACGCGATCGCCGGGAGGCGCGGCGGATGCAGCGGGAATGTCGGGAACGATTGCTCAACGGCGAATACCTGGCATCCGGCGGAGCTGTTTCCGCAAGCCACTTCGTCAGTGAATCGTGCCCGATGGCCGTCGCCAGTCATGCAGCCGACGGGAATCCTCCGAGCGGTCCCACATGGCAGGATTGCTATGACAGGTACCTTGAGCATCGGCAGCTGCGAGTACGTGACGGATCACTGGTTGAAATCGTCTCAAGACTTGGTATCGCGGAACGAATCCTGGAGTCTCGCC
>JAGQQS010001053.1 GCA_020426105.1 Planctomycetaceae bacterium | reverse complement strand
GTCAAGTTCGACGGCACGCCGCTGTTCCCCGAACGCAAGGCATACACCGTCAACTACAAGCTGTCGGAAATCGAAGCCGCTTTGTACGAAGCCGTCACGGAATATGTAAAGACGGAAATGGGTAAGGCCGATGCACTCAAAGGCCCCCGCAAAGGATCGGTCGGTTTCGCCCTCACCGCACTGCAGCGTCGTCTCGCCTCAAGTCCGGAAGCCATCTTCCAATCGCTCAAACGCCGAAAAGAGCGGTTGGAAAATCGTTTGCGAGAGGAACGCTTGCTGGCCCGTGGTCAGCAGTTCTCGTCCCAGAGTCTGGAAGCAGCACCGGAAGACGATGACGATCTGAGTGCCGAAGAGCAGGAGAATCTGGAAGAAAAACTCACCGACACGGCAACGGCCGCAGAGTCCATCACTGAACTCGAAGGAGAAATCGTGATTCTCGCCCGTCTGGTTGAGCAAGCCCGTGGCGTGGTGGATTCCGGACTGGATCGCAAGTGGGACGAATTGTCGAAGATCCTGCAGAACGATCCGCACATGCGCGATGCCGGTGGTCGCCAGCGGAAGATGATTGTCTTCACCGAACACCGCGACACGCTGAATTATTTGGAGCGGAAAATCGGCGGCGTTCTCGGAACCCCCGACGCGATTGTCACTATTCATGGCGGCACCCACCGGGACGAACGCCGCAAACGACAAGCCTTGTTTCGTTCCGACCCCGAAGTCCGGATGCTGCTTGCCACCGATGCTGCCGGTGAAGGCGTAAACCTGCAGAACGCCAATCTGATGGTCAATTACGACCTGCCGTGGAACCCGAACAGACTTGAACAGCGGTTCGGACGCATCCACCGTATTGGCCAGCGAGAAGTTTGCCATCTCTGGAACCTTGTCGCCAAAGAAACTCGCGAGGGCGAAGTCTATCACCGACTGCTCACCAAACTCGAAACCATCAACGAGACCTTTAAAGGTCGCGTCTTCGATATTCTCGGTGAAGTGTTCGAGGAAAGGAGCCTCAAGGAACTATTGCTGGACGCCATCCGCTACAACGACCTGCCTGCAGTTCGAGCCCGGCTGCACACGATCGACACTGTGCTGGACACCAGCCGCATCAAAGAACTGCTGGAACGTAGCGCTCTCGCTCAGGAGACCATGAGTCCCGAACGTCTCTATTCCGTGAAGGAAGAAATGGAGAAGGCTGAGGCACGACGGCTTCAACCCTACTTCGTGCGATCGTTCTTTATGACAGCCTTCGAGCAGCTCGGTGGATCGATGTATCCTCGTGAGTGCGGACGGTTCGAAATCACGCACGTTCCCACGTCGATTCGTGAACGTGATCGCCGCATTACTGGCCGGAACCGGCGCGAGCTGGAACCGGTCCTGAAACGGTATGACCGCGTCTGCTTCGAAAAGGAAGCGTTGCAGCCACTGGACAAACCGGGGCTCGCACGAGCCGTCCTCATGCATCCCGGTCATCCGCTCATGCTGGCAGTCAGCGACCTGCTGCTGGAACAACATGCTAATCTGCTTCGACAGGGATCTGCCCTTGTCGATCCAGCCGACGATGGCGTCGATCCGTGGTTAATGTTCTTGCTGACGCACGAAGTGAAGTCCGGTGACGGACAGGTGCTTTCCAAACGACTGCAGTTTGTGCGAGTCAACCCAGACGGTTCAACGTCGTTTGCCGGTTGGGCACCCCATCTGGATTTGGAACCGCTGGCCGATTCCGAGCGAATTCTGATCAAAGATGTTTTGAATGCCTCGTGGATTCGAGCAGATCAGGAACAGCGAGCCATCGCATTGGCAGCAGCCACGCTGGTCCCAGAACACTTCCGTGAAGTATGTGATCGTCGTGTAGCTCATGTCGATAAGACTCTTTCCGCTGTTCACGAACGACTCAGCAAGGAGATCGCATTCTGGTCCGATCGCTGGATCAGGCTGAAGGAAGACCTGGAAGCCGGCAAAGACCTGAGGCTCAACGTCGAGAACGCCCGCCGCACGGTCACTGATTTGGAAGGCCGACTGGAGAACCGCAGGAAGGAACTCCAATCAATGCGACATGTCGTCAACGGCACTCCGATTGTGCTTGGTGGTGCTCTTGTCATTCCGGCTGGTCTGATGAGACAGGTCCGTGGCGACGAAGACACCGCCCCCAACATCTCCGCCGATCCAATCGCCCGCAGCCGTATCGAACGAATCGCGATGAATGCCGTGCGACAAGTCGAAGAATCCCAGGGTTGCCGTGTTGTGGATGTCTCCAAAGACAAATGCGGATGGGATCTCACATCGCACCCACATGCCATCGACAACAAGCAACCGGAACCTCGTCACATTGAGGTCAAAGGCAGAATCAAAGGCGCAGCCACGGTCACCATCACCCGCAACGAGATGCTGTACGCATTCAATCAAGGCGACAAATTCGTGCTGGCCATTGTACTCGTCAATGAGGACGACAGCGTCGAAGGCCCATTCTATATCCGCCGACCGTTCGACCGTGAACCTGGCTGGGGCGTTTGCTCAATCAACTACAACTTGAGCGATCTGCTCCAGAAAGCTGAGTCACGTTGACCATGAGTCACCCCATCATCTCGCCGAAAATGCTCATTGAAGTCGCGCTTCCACTAGACGCAATAAACCAAGCATCCGTTCACGAAAGCTACATATATCGAGGGAACCCATCAGCTCTGCACAAGTGGTGGGCACAACGTCCCCTTGCTGCGGCTCGGGCTGTTATCTTTTCACAACTCGTTCATGACCCGGAAGACCTTTGGAGATGCCAAAATCCCGGCGTCGATCCCAACAAACAGGTGAAAGGACACTGGACTAAAGCCCGCGCGCGACTTTTTGGAATCATCGAGGACATGGTCAGATGAGAAAGCCTAAAAAACGAAGAAATTCTCAACCTGGCCCGTGAAGAGATTCAAACTTCGTGGCGCGAAACGTGCGAACTTAATCGGAACCACCCGCAAGCTGCCACACTGTTCAATCCGGAGGAAATGCCGGGACTGCAAGATCCGTTTGCTGGAGGTGGCACGATTCCATTGGAGGCGCAGCGCCTCGGTCTGAAAGCGTACGCAAGCGACCTAAACCCTGTCGCTGTGCTGATCAACAAGGCGATGATCGAAATCCCTCCGACGTATTGCGACTGCCCACCCGTCAATCCACAGTCTCGAAAGAAGAGTTCACTTGTGGATTGGGAGTGGAAGGGAACCGAAGGGCTTGCGGAAGATGTGCGGTATTACGGGCAATGGGTTCGTGATGAGGCATTGAAGCAGATTGGCCATATGTATCCGCAAGTCGAGATTACGCCGAAGATTGTGCAAGGGCGACCGGACCTTGAGGAGTACCAAGGGCAAAAGCTAACGGTAATCGCGTGGCTGTGGGCGCGGACGGTAAAAAGTCCGAATCCGGCGTTCTCAAACATAAACGTCCCATTAGCCAGTACATTCGTCCTCAGTACGAAGGGCGGTCGAGGAGCGTTCGTCTCGCCGGTCATTCAAGACGGCGGTTATCAATTCGTCGTCATGTCTGGGAAGCCTCCAAAGGAAGCGAAAGAAGGCACGAAAGCAGGACGCGGCGGGAATTTCCGTTGCATTATGTCCGGCGCACCGATCGGCCCTCAATACATACGCTCAGAGGGCGTCGCTGGACGAATGGAAGCTCGCCTGATGGCGGTCGTTGCAGAAGGAAACCATGGCCGGGTATACTTGGACCCATTGGACTTCGTCGAAGAGCCATTGCTCCTTGCCAATACTGACTGGTTTCCCGAAGGACACCTCCCAGCGAAGCATCGGGCATTCACACCAACGATTTATGGGATGACTGAATGGAAGGATTTATTTACACGGCGCCAGCTGTCAGCAATGTCCACATTTGCACATTTGATTTCATGCGTTTCCTCAAAGATCTTGTACGACCATTCAGAGCATTTGTGCAGCTCACATCTGAAAGGTAGTCATTTACAGGAGTCGTACGCTCGAGCAGTAACTACATACATATCGTTGGCGCTTTCAAAAGTTGCCGACTACAATTGCAGTTTGGTCCCGTGGTACACTAAGGAAGACCGGCCCGGCCATCTTTTTTCCCAGCAGGCCGTACCCATGGTATGGGATTTCACAGAGCTGAACCCCCTCACAGACATCGGTGGCACCTTACAAAAGTCAGTCAAAATTGTCGCAGATGCAATTGCTGGTTGTTGTCCGCACGGAATTTGCGGAGTGGTTTCTCAGGCCGATGCTGTCCAGCTTTCCGGTGGCGGCCCATTCGTGTTCTCCACCGACCCTCCGTACTACGACAATGTGCCATATGCCGATCTTTCCGACTTCTTCTATACTTGGCTCCGACCGGTACTTCGGAAAGACTTTCCGGAATTGTTCAGCACAATTTCGACACCAAAACTTGAAGAGTTAGTTGCCACGCCAGAGAGACATGGCGGAAAGGATATGGCGGAACAGCTTTTTCTGTCCCGTATGGAAGTGGCACTTCGACGGATTCGAGCGGACGCCCATCCGGCATTTCCCACGACAGTCTACTACGCCTTCAAGCAGTCAGAGACCGACTCTTCAAAAGGAACGATCAGTACTGGGTGGGAGACTTTTCTCGAAGCAGCCGTTCGCGCTGGTTTCGCTATCCACGGCACTTGGCCAATGAGAACGGAACGTAGTACCCGAAGCCGCGGATTGGGTAGCAACGCACTCGCGTCTTCGATAGTCTTGGTTTGTCGCCCACGAACAGATGATTCTCTCACAGTTTCCCGCCGCCAGTTCATCCGTGAACTCAACTCAACGTTACCCTTAGCTCTTGATGCGATGACTCGTGAAACCGAAGGGTTGCATTCTCCCGTCGCACCTGTTGACCTTTCACAGGCAATAATTGGCCCCGGTATGGCGGTCTTCTCGAAATATGCGGCAGTTCTGGAGGCCGACGGTTCGCCAATGACGGTCCGCACAGCTCTGCAGCTGATCAATCGATTCTTGGCCGAGGATGATTTTGACGCCGATACGCAGTTCTGTTTGCATTGGTTCGAGCAGTGCGGATGGGAATCCGGAAAGTTTGGCGATGCCGACACGTTGGCCCGCGCCAAGGGAACGAGCGTCGATGGAGTGAAAAACTCAGGCGTGCTCTACTCGTCTGGCGGCAACGTCCGGTTGCTCAAATGGGCAGAGTATCCAACTGATTGGAGACCGCAAACCGATCAGCGATTGCCCGTCTGGGAAGTTCTGCATCAACTGGTCCGCGTGTTTAGCACGACGGGCGAAACCGGGGCAGGATTAGTCTTTGTCGCGGTCCAGTCCAAAGTCGAAGCTGCCCGACAACTGGCGTACCGTCTCTACACACTCTGCGAACGTACCGGGCGGGCAGAAGACGCTCGGGCCTACAACGAACTCATCACCTCATGGACTGGCATCGAATCCGCCGCCGCAAAAGAACCTGCGTTGAAGCAAGGAGAATTATTTTGACTTACAGGTTTGTACAATCCCTCGAGACGACATGGAGTTAGGAAACGGTCAATTGCTGACACATTTTTTATGAAGGAGGAAGAACATGGCGGACACGATCGAAGTAAGACTTGCCAAGGTCGAACGTGAATTGGCAATTCTGAAAGCCAGAACTGGAGACAACGGAACGAAGGCAAACTGGATCGAGAAGATTACCGGTTCGTTCAAAGACGACCCGGACTTCAAGGAGATTGTGCGTCTGGGGAAAGAAATGCGTGATGCCGAGTTACCCGAGGAGGACTAACGCATGTTCATTCTCGATTCGGATCACTTAAGCCTTCTGCAACAGACGAGCACTGACGAATACCGCCGTCTCGCCATTCGCATCTCGGCGTATTCGGCGGATCTGTTCTTCGTGACCATCGTCTCGTTCCATGAGCAAGTGAACGGCTGGACGGCCTATATTGCACGGGCCAGAGATTCTGGACTGCTGGTTCGTGGTTACACGGAATTGGACGGCATTCTGTCAGATTTTGCGCAAGCACAGGTGCTCCCTTTCAGTGCTGCAGCCGCAGACATTTACGATGATCTCAAAAAGCGAAAGATCCGAGTGGGAGCAATGGACCTGCGAATTGCTTCTATCGCGATTGCTAATCAGATGACTGTGCTGACAAGAAACACGATCGACTTTGAACGCATTCCGAACCTGTCGTTCGAAGACTGGACGATTCATTCGACCTGACAGACTGATTGCCCGAGTCAAAGCCGGGGAAATCGAGTCACCATAAAGAGCAAGCTATGAAACCCTGGCGAGAAATTGCAGTCCCACATCGCGACGTGCTGGAAGGAACCTTTCAGCAGTCGGAGTTCGCAGCGGACATCACAGCCGTCCATTCGGGCAAAGCGACGAAGGAGTATCAGGACGCTGCTGCGTTCTTTGATCGCACCTTTATCACCGAAGGCATGCGACTGTTGCTGACGCAGGTTGCACAGCGGCTTGTCGGAAAGGGCGGCGAGCCAGTTATTCAGCTTCAAACGGCATTCGGTGGCGGCAAGACACACACGATGCTGGCCGTTTACCATCTGGCGACACGGAAATGCCCACTCTCGGAACTCGCTGGCATCCCCGCGATTGTGGATCAGGCCGGAATGATGGATGTCCCGCAGGCACGTGTCGCGGTACTGGACGGAACTGCTCATGCACCCGGTCAGCCCTGGAAACATGGCAAGCAGACGATCAAAACGCTCTGGGGCGAGATGGCGTGGCAGCTTGGCGGCAGCGAAGGGTTTGCGATGGTGAAGGAGGCCGACTCAACGGGCACCTCACCTGGGAAGGATGTGCTGCGTGATCTGTTGGAAAAGTACGCGCCCTGCGTTGTCCTGATGGATGAATTGGTCGCCTACATTCGGCAGTTTCCCGAAGGCGCGTCCTTCAGCGGCGGGACATTTGAAAGCAATATCTCGTTTGTGCAATCGCTGACTGAAGCGTGCAAGCTCGTTCCCAACGCCATTATTCTGGCTTCTCTTCCAGAGAGTTTGGCGAACAACCAGGATGGAGGACGTAATCTACAGGTCGGTGGCGCGCGTGGCTTGATGGCGTTGTTGTCCCTGGAGAATGTATTCGGCAGGGTTCAGGCCCTGTGGAAGCCGATTGCTACCGAGGAAGCATTTGAAATCGTCCGCCGCCGGCTGTTCGAAACAATCCGGGAAGTCAGTGCTCGTGACGCGATCTGTCGAGCGTTCGCCGACGCCTACGTTGCGGAAGGAGCCAAGTTCCCAGCCGAAACACAAGAGGGCCGCTACTACGACCGACTGGTTCAAGCCTACCCAATTCATCCCGAAGTGTTCGATCGACTCTATGAGGACTGGACGACCATCGATGGATTCCAACGCACTCGCGGTGTGTTGAAGTTGATGGCAAAAGTCATCTATCGACTGTGGAAGGATGACAACAAAGATCTGATGATTCTGCCCGGGAGTCTCCCATTGCACGACGGCAGTTCGCGGAACGAGCTGACTTATTACTTGCCCGCCGGTTGGGACGCAGTGGTCGAAAAAGACATTGACGGCGATCGGGCCGAGACAACGGAACTGGAGAATCGAGAACCCCGTTTCGGCCAAGTCAATGCAGCCCGCCGCGTTGCCCGCACGTTGTTTCTCGGCAGTGCTCCGTCTTCCGTTGCCGGGAAGGCCGGTATTCGCGGCCTCGATCGCGCTCGTGTGTTACTCGGTTGTCTGCAGCCTGGCCAGACGTCGGCCATCTATTCTGACGCGTTGAACCGGCTGGCTGATCGTCTCCATTACCTGAACAGTTCCGGCGACAAGATTCAGGACGCCACTCGATACTGGTTCGATACGCGCGCCAATCTTCGTCGTGAAATGGAGGACCGCAAACGGCGATTCGAAGACGGCAGCGAAGTACTTGGCAGGATCGGCGAGGCACTGAGGAAGATGATGGGAAGTGCGGCGTTCTTTGACGGAGTCCACATCTTTACTCCGAATGCTGACGTGCCCGATGACAGTGCATTGCGGCTCGTAATCCTTTCACCGGACCATTGGTATTCACGAGACGACGAACGGCAAGCCACGACTGCAGTCCTCGACTACGTTCGCAACAACGGTACCAAACCTCGCTATCGCGGGAATCGCCTCGTGTTTCTGGCTCCAGACATGGCAATCCTTTCCCGTCTGCGTGACGTCGCCCGTACCGCGCTGGCGTGGAACTCAATTGTCGATGACGTCAAAGAGGGTCGGCTCAACATCGACCTGCTGCAGAAGAAGCAGGCGGAGAAGGAACTGCAGAGCGCCGAAGAAGTTGTGCCGCGAGCCGCACGAGAATGCTACAAGTGGTTGCTGTGTCCCGTTCAGCATACGGCGACAGATCCAAAGCCGATTGTTGAAGCATTCCCGCTCACCACCAGCGGCGGATCGACGGGCAGCGAACTCGAACGAGTCTGCATCGATAACGAACTGGTGATCACCACTTGGTCCGCGATTCACCTGAGGACGAAGCTGCAGGAGTTGTACTGGAAGGATGGAAAAACCACGGCCAGTGCGATGGCCTTCTGGGAGGACACGCTCCGCTATCTGTATTTACCAAGGTTGAAGAATCGCGATTCGCTGTTCAACGCCATCCGCACCGGTGCTGCGTCCCGAGATTTCTTCGGCACAGCCTACGGCCAATTCGACGGCAAGTTTGACGGCTTCCAGATCGCCGAAGGCAGCGTCCAACTGGACGACACATTGCTGCTGATCGAGCCCTCTGCAGCGAAGGACTACGAAGCCAGCATCAAGAAGCCCGACCCGATCATCATCGGCCCAACACCACCCGGCCCCGGCCCGACACCTCCCGGTCCAACGCCACCAGGCCCGATTCCGCCCGGTCCTACACCGCAACCGACAAAGCCGAAGTCCTTTCACGGCTCAGTCGAAATCAATGCTTCGACCGCAAAAATGCGACTGGTTCAAGTCGCCGAAGAAATCATCACCCTTCTCGCCAGCGACCCGAACGCTTCACTGAACATCACCGTCGAGATCAATGCTGAGTTTCCATCCGGCGCATCCGACCAGATCAAACGAGCCGTGACCGAAAACGCTACCAGCCTTGGCTTTAAGACGAAGGCATGGGAGTAATGAACTATTCAATCCTGCACCTTTCTGATCTGCATCGAGACTTAACAAACGAGATTGAAAACTCAGCGTTGGTTGAGTCAATTTCGAGAGATATGGATCGCATTGCTCTTGAATCGCCGCCAATTCCTCGTCCTACGTTGTGTATTGTAAGTGGTGATCTTGTATACGGCGTAAAGGCAGGCAATCCGAATGCGCCGGATGAACTCAAACGTCAATATGAACAAGCTGAAGCGTTTCTGATCCAAATCTCGAACGAGCTGTTCGCAGGTGATCGTGATCGTGTGGTTATTCTCCCCGGCAATCATGATGTTTGCGTCAACACGGTTCTTAGCAGTTGCGTTCGTATTGAAATTCCACCTGAACCAGATCAACGGAGGCGCCTGACAAATGAGCTCTTCAATCCACGCACGGATTTGAGGTGGTCGTGGACGGATCTTTGCTTCTTCCGCATTGAACGCCGAGATCAATACGCCGCTCGATTGTCAGCTTTTAGTGAATGCTATCACGGCTTTTACCAAGGCCGTCGAACGTACTCACTCAATCCAGCCTCGCAGTTCGACTTTTTTGAGTTCCCGTCGCTCAACCTTTCGATTGCGACACTCAACAGCTGCTATGAAAACGACCACTTTCATCGTGCCGGAGGATTTCATCCAACGTGCGTCTCTGAAACATCGCGACAAATCCGAAGTGCAAGACATGCTGGTCGACTTATTGCCGCAACATGGCACCATAGCCTGTTTGGAGGCCCAATGCAGGATGATTACCTCGATGCAGATGTTCTACAAGTGCTGATTGATGCAGGCGTCTCATTGGGATTTCACGGTCATCAACATCGAAGCACATTTGTCGATGAGTTTTCCCGAGTTGGGCAGCTGAATCGAAAGATCACCGTTTTCAGTGCCAGCACGTTGTGCGCTGGGCCAACTCAACTGACTCCAGGCGAACCACGTGGCTATAATCTTATTGAGATAGACGCTGCCAATTGGAAAGGCCGCGCACATCAGCGACGAATGGTTAACGCTGACTTTACTTTGCCAATTTGGGGACCTGGCAATTTTGTTGAAGTCGGCAAGTCATTTTTGGAGTTTTCGATTTGTCCTCCGCCGACTGTCCGACCGCCCGGAATCGAGTCCAGGTTGTCAGTTGAGAAGGCGGAATTGTTCCTGTCTCAAAAGCGGTGGGATGAAGCGATTCTTACGCTACGCAGCGTGCCGAATGATTCATTTGCCCGCGTCTTGCTAGCGCAGGCTATCGAGAATTCGAATGATTCGAAAGCCGCACTCGATCTGCTTTGGCCGCCACTCACTGCCAAAGAAGCCATCATCGTGGGCGGCGCTATTCTTGAATCGGGAAACCACGAACTGGCGGGCGCATTCTCCAATCTACCATTTATTGCCAATAACGAAGACCCCAGTGTTCGAGAGATTCGGCGCAGGATCACGGAAAGACGAATACGATGAACCCAGGCATAGTGTTTCAGGTGGATACGGCAAGAGTGTTACAAATACTCGCTCGCGAGATATAT
>JAGQQS010001052.1 GCA_020426105.1 Planctomycetaceae bacterium | reverse complement strand
TCGATACTCCAAAGATGGCCGCGTACAGATAGTAGAAAGTCGGGACGAGAATCAACACGAGCACGGTTGATGTCATCAGGCCAAAGCACAGACTCGCTGCCATCGGGATGACAAGTTGAGCCTGGAAAGATGTTTCGGACAGGATTGGCGACAGACCTGCGATTGTTGTTAATGATGTCAGCATTACCGGTCTGAATCGGCGCTGCCCGGCTTCGAGCACAGCTTGCTGCAACGGGACACCGGCACGCACGGAGGCGTTGATGAAATCGACCAGCACGATTGAATCGTTGACCACAACGCCCGTCAGCGCCACCAGACCCAGCATACTGAACAACGTCAACGGCAGGCCCAGGAACCAGTGTCCCAGAACGGCGCCAACGATGCCGAACGGGATCACCAGCATCACAACAATCGGCTGGCCATAAGAGGTAAATTCCACGGTCAGCAGGACGTACATCGCGATCAATGCAATACCCAGGCCGACTCCCAGACTGCGGACGGATTCGGTGTCCTGTTCCTGTTGGCCCTCCCAGCGAATCCGCAGTGACGGATATTTTGCCAGCAACTGCGGCATAAAATTTTTCTGCAGATCCTGCACAATCAGCTTAGCGTTACCTTCTTTTTCATTGATATCTGATGAAATCGTGATTGATCTTTTTTGATCAATGCGGTTAATTTCCGAGTATCCTCGGCTCACCGTCACGTCTGCCAACTCGGTAATGGGCCGCTGAATCCCGTCGCCAGCATCAACCCGGATGTCAGAAAACCGGGACAGGGATTTGCGGTCTTCTTCCGGATAGCGGACCATCAGCTTTACTTCATGTCGTCCGCGCTGCAGCCGCATCACTTCTTCGCCATAATAGGATGCTCGGACGGTTCTGGCGATGCTCTCCAGAGGTACACCCATTGAAACGGCATTGGGCTTTTCACGCAGCTGGAGTTCCCATTTGCCGGGGCGAGAATCGTCAGACACGTCGAATACACCGGTGTAGGCCGCGAGTTTTTGTTTTGTCTCTTCGACGGCTCGTTCCAGATCGCTCATATCGGTAGCGGGAGCGAGAAGTTTGAATTCGATCGGTTTTCCGCCCGGCCCGCGGGACTGAGAACCAAATGTCAGAGTTTCAACACCCGCGATGGGACCTACCAGTTGTCGCCATTCCTGCGTCACTTCATCACTCGTGATATCGCGCGCTCCACTATCGACCAGTTGAGCATAGACGGAACCGGCATGGCTGCCCTCCGTTTTCTGGCCGCCGCCTGGAGCACCCATTTCAGTAACGACGCCGACCATGCGATGCGTGACGAGAACGAGTGGCGACTTTTCCGTGGAGTGTTTTCGGTTAATCTCCTGAATGGCGTTTTCCATCCGCTCCGTAGCGGCTTCAGTCACGCGGCTTGGTGTTCCGTCGGGGAAAATCACGGTCGCCATAACCTCGGGAGCGTCCAGTTTGGGGAAAAAGATACTGGGGACTTTGCCACTTGAGACGAGACTCGCTGTAAGTAACAGGATCGTGATCGACGAGCTGAGCGTGACCATCGGGTTTGTTACACAAAAGATTACCACGGGCTTATAAACAGTATTAATAAACCAATCCAGCACAAAATTTGTAAGGCGATTCAGGCCCGCCGTGATTGGCGACGGGCGTCCGGAGTCGTAGGCCAGATGGCACGGCAAGACCATCGACGCTTCAATCAATGAAATTATCAGAATAGCAATCACCGCGAGTGGCATGACGGCAAAGAATTTACCCATGATGCCAGTCACAAAGAACATCGGCATGAAGGCGAAGA
>JAGQQS010001051.1 GCA_020426105.1 Planctomycetaceae bacterium | reverse complement strand
TGCATTCTCCGTACTCTGCGGTTTCGATTTCATGATCCGGACTGAACAATGAAACCCATCGCATTTCTGACCATGGACAATCTGGATGGATTTATTTCATACGACCAGCTTGTTGCAGAATGTCTTGCAAGTCGTGGAATGCAGGTTGAAAGCGTATCCTGGCGAGATCGTCGCGTACAGTGGGATGACTTTGAAATGGTCATCATTCGGTCGCCCTGGGATTATCAGCACGCGGCAGATGAATTCCTGTCCGTGCTGGAGGAAATCGATGCGTCGGAAGCGATTCTCTGGAACCCGATTGAAGTCGTGCGCTGGAATATTCGCAAAACTTACCTCCAGGATTTGTCGGCACACGGAATTGAGATTGTGCCGACTCAGTTCATACATAGCCCGACGGAGTTCCAGATTGACAGCATGTTTGAGTTTTTTGGTACGGACCAGATTGTGATTAAGCCTGTCATCGGGGCAGGCGCGGAACACACTTTCCGGCTGCATCGCGATTCGACAACTGCGGTCATGCCGCAAATTCTGACACTTTATGCGGATCGCCTGGCCCTGTTGCAGCCATTTATTCCAGGCGTCATTGACAGCGGCGAAACGTCTCTGGTGTTCTTTGCCGGGCAGCACAGTCACAGTGTCCTGAAAACTCCCAAAGCGGGCGATTTTCGCGTTCAGGAGGAATATGGCAGCCAGGTTGAGGCCATTCAGGCGGATCCGGCATTCGTAGAGTTAGCCAGCCGCGCGCTGGAACTGGCGCCCCAACCTGCGATGTACGGCCGCGTCGATCTTGTGCAGCTGCAAAACGGTCGTCCCGCAGTCATGGAACTGGAACTGATCGAACCATCTTTGTACTTACGCTATGATAAGCATTCAGCTGCGCGATTTGCAGCTGTTATCCGGCAATTCGTGGGATCAGGCAGCCACACCTGACCGACGTTTGATTACGCTCAGTGTCAAAAAAGATCCCCTCCTTTCAATGTCTTCTGCTGAAACATCCACCACCGTATCTCCTGCCGAAAACCGCAGCAATCTCAGGGAACTAGTCGTCGTCGCGCTGCCACTGATGCTCAGTGCAGGATCACAGTCGCTGATGAACGCGGCTGACCGGGTGATCCTTGCCGGGTGTTCAGAGGATGCGCTGGCCGCCGTTACACCCGCATCGATGCTGCATTGGACCATCGTGTGCGTGCCGATGGGAACCGTACTGTATGCGAATACGTTCATTTCCCAGTTCGACGGCGCAGGACAGAAGGAACGGATGCTGAGTTCATTCTGGCAGGCGGTCTGGCTGGCGATTGTCAGCGGGTTTGCATTGTGGGCATTTCTGCCGATCAGCCGCGTGCTGCTGCCGCTCACCGGACATTCACCGGGGGTTGTCGAACTGGAAGCACAGTACTTCAATATTCTGTGCGCCGGAGCACCCGTGCATATGTTGGGAACGGCGCTCAGCTGTTTCTTTAGCGGTCGGCGACGGACCAGATCGGTCATGCTTAACAGTATGGCGGCCGTGGTTGCGAACGGAGGTGTGTCGTATTTACTCACGTATGGGTTTGGTCCGATTCCTGCTCTTGGGATTCGAGGCGCCGCCATCGGGACGGTCACAGCAAGATGCCTGGAACTTGGCATGTACCTCGTCTGGATTCTGCGGGAATCCCGTCGCGAATTGCTGCCCTTGTGGTCCACATGTAAACTCGATCGCGGCCTGTTGTTGCAGTTCCTGCGATACGGCCTCCCCAGTGGACTGCATTATTTCGTGGATATTTCGGGCTTCACCGTTTTTCTGCTCATCGTTGGAAATCTGAACAATCAGGCTCTGGCGGCCACGAATATTGCATTCAGCATAAACGGGCTGATCTTTGTGCCCCTGCTGGGATTCGGAACCGCGATTCAGACGGTTGTAGGCCACCATATCGGTGGCGGGGACATCCGGGCAGCGCGCGACACGACGCGCAATGCTGCGATGATGAGCGTCCTGTGGACGGGCGGTACTGCTGTAATTCTGGTGCTCTATCCCGAATGGATGCTGCGTCCGTTTTTTTTGCTGGCAGACCCGGAGATCAGCGGCGGAGCAGACATCACGGCGCTTGCCAGAACTGCCGCGCGGCTCCTCTATTTTGTCGCCGCCTATTCAGTGTTCGATGCACTCGCCGTCGTCTATTCTTCCGCGTTACGCGGGGCCGGAGATACCGTATTTCCGATGTTAATTACACTGTGCTCAAGCTGGTTGATCATGGTTCTGCCGGCATCAATCATCATTCGCTCTGACCATGCTACAATTCTGCAGCTGTGGCTCACGTGTACAGCGCATATCTCGTTCACGGGAATCTGTATGCTGCTTCGGTATGTTTCTGGTCGGTGGCAGAGGATTCATCTTACAGATACATGAAAAGGCACAACTTACATGGAAGTCCAGGATCGTGTGGTCGTCGTCACGGGTGCGGGGCGAGGCATTGGGGCGGCAATGTGTCGGGCATTTGCTGCTGCGGGCTGCCGGTCCGTTGTGGTTTCTGACCGACATGAAGATGCGGCACTCGCGGTTGCGCAGGCCATCGGATCGCAGGCTGTGGCCAATCGCTGTGATGTGGCAATCGAATCTGATGTACAGCAGTTGATCTCCGACACTATCGCGCAATTCGGCCGCGTGGATATTTTCTGTTCCAATGCAGGAATCACGGTCAAAGGCGGCCTCGAATCCTGCAACGCCGACTGGCAAAAAATGTGGGATGTCAATGTGATGTCGCGTTTGTTCGCCGCGCGGGCCGTCGTACCATACATGCAGGATCAGGGTGAAGGATATCTCATTCATACGGCTTCCGCAGCCGGACTGCTGATGGAGATCGGTTCAGCATCCTACTCCGTGACAAAGCATGCGGATGTCGCAATGGCAGAATGGCTGGCCGTTTGTTACGGGCGTGCGGGAATTCGAGTCTCCGTGGTCTGCCCCCTTGGCGTTGAGACGGATATGCTGGACGATTCCGATCCGATTCATCGCTATCTGCATTTGCACTCAATCACAGCAGACGACGCGGCGCGAAGCATTCTGGACGGAATCCAAAAGGAAGAATTTCTAATCCTGCCGCAGGCACAGGTGGCGGAGTTTTTTGCCATGAAGACGGACAACTATGACCGCTGGATCCGTGGCTTTCAACGTTTAAGGCAAAAGCTGACACGCGATCAGAATATCGTTTAGCCCAGGGCGGACTGGTGAGAAGCGAACATGTTCACTGACCTGCCAGACTCATCCCAAACCAGCGTTTCAGCACGCTGTCGCCGAGAAGACTGATGAGTCCGAACACGACCGTCCCTAAAAGTGTGGCGACCATAACGACGGCATAAAGTTCCGGCATGTTGAACGATGCCACTTTCCCCTGAATCAATGATCCCAGCCCGGTGGGACCGGCGCTGAGAAAAAACTCTCCCACAATGGCTCCGACGATCGCGGAGCCACTGGCGATGCGCACTCCGGAGATCAGATAGGGTAATGCGGATGGCATGCGAAGTTTTGTCAGCGTCTGCCAGCGCGTCGCGCGATTCAGTCGAAACAAATCCACCAGATCAGCATCAATCTGCAGCAGACCAGTCGTGGTATTGGTAATGACAGGAAACAGACTGATAATGCACGCGACGAGGACGATGCTCTGGAATCCTCGGCCTAAGGTCAGAATGACGATCGGGGCAACCGCGATGATGGGAACCGTCTGCAGCA
>JAGQQS010001050.1 GCA_020426105.1 Planctomycetaceae bacterium | reverse complement strand
AGTCGGATTCGCGCAGCGGCAGTGCGTGTACTGAGTCACTGGAAATACCAGATCTCAAATTCACGCGAATGGCTGCACAACCTGGTACGGGACGCGCATCCGCAGGTTCGTCTGGAAGCCATTCGCGCATTGTCGTTTTCTCCGCTTGAGGATTCTGAGCGACAACTGGCGGAAAATGCTGAGCTTGGTGAATCCACGCCAGCGACGATCGACACAGTAAAGCAGTTTGATGATCCTCAGCTCATTGAAACGGCATTGCTGCCGCTTCGTCAGCCGGTCGATGCGTTCCTCGACTACGCCATGTGGCTGACAGCAAAAGAACTGGCACCACGGTGGCGACCGGCATTCGAACGCGGCGACATGAATTTTGGCAATGACGCTGATCAGGTCGCATTTGCGTTTTCGGCACTCGGTACGGGTGCGCCGGTGGAACTGCTTTTGAAGGATCTTTATGCCGACCATGTGACACCTGAAAAACGTCATCGTCTGGTAGAATTAATCTGCTCCAGCGCGGACGTGAGCCAACTGGGACGGCTGTTATCACTGGCCGCACAGAAACGCGACGGAGCTACGTTGCGGGCTGTATTGACGGTCACGCATTCGAAGAAGCTGGTCCCCTCTGCCAATGCGGATGAATTTGCACCGTTGCTGACGTCGGACGATCCTGTGGTCCGGCACGGCGTACTGCAGGCGATTGGTCAGTGGAATATTTCGCCGCTCCGGCCACAGCTGGCGGCGCTGATGGCGAACAGGACCGCCGATATCGGAGATTCAGAGGCAGCATTTACGGGCATCGCACTCAGCAATGATGACCAACTGCTGAATGAACTGCAGGCCGTTGGTGGCGACGAGGAACGATCCCTTGAAATCCGAAGTCTGGCCCTGCAGCAACTTGCCGCAGTTCGCCTTCCTGCCGCAGTGCCTCTGGCCGTGCAATGGATGGCGTCACTTCCTGAAAGTGCATCTGCTGCAGGTGTGGCACGCGCGGTGCTGAGTGAGAAAGACGGAGGAAAACTGTTGACGCAGGCATTGGTTGGCAAAGAACTCCCGGCCGACGTTGCCCGCGATGTTTTGCGAGTCCTGCGTGAATCGGGCCGCACCGATGTGGACCTCGAAAATGCACTGCGGGCCGCGGGAAAAATTACCAGCCGCAAAGCCCTGACGGATGCGGAACGCGCCGCACTGCTGATGAAGGTTTCAACCACGGCGAACGCGTCGGAGGGCGAACGGATTTACCGCACACAGCAGCTCGGATGCCTGAAGTGCCATGCGATCGGAGGTGCCGGTGGCAGGGTGGGACCGGACATGATCAGTCTGGGCGCCAGTGCTCAGCCGGACTATCTGCTTGAGTCCCTGTTGAATCCAAACGCGAAAGTGAAGGAAAACTACAATACCACTGTGATCGCGACGCTGGATGGACAGGTAATTGCCGGCGTGCAGATTCAGAAGTCCGAAAAAACCATCACGCTGAGGACCGCCGAAAACAAGACTGTCGAAATCGCCGTCGATCAGATTGAGGAACAATCTCAGGGTGTGTCCCTGATGCCGGAAGGATTGATCGATGGCTTAACGGACGATGAGATCGCTTCACTTGTACGTTTTCTTTCGGAGCTGGGACGCACGCCGGAATATACGCTGTCAAAGAATCGAATCGTGCGGAGCTGGCAGGTTGTGAATCAGACGGCTGACGCTTACACACAACTGAACCGTACCAGCTTCAGTCAGGTTGCGGCAGATAATCCCGCGTTTTCGTGGAGTCCAGGCTACGCCACGGTCTCAGGCGGCTTGCCGCTGGATGCCGTGCCCATGTTCAGGATTCGGGGAGCGAATGTTGGCTTCGCGCGCTGCGAGATCAACGTCACGACACCCGGAAAGATCGGGTTCCGTCTGAATTCAGCAGCAGGACTCGAAGTTCGCATTGATGGAATTCCCGTGCCTTCAGCCGTCGAATTCACACCCACGCTTGACGCGGGTCTGCATAAGGTCAATATCACCATTGATCCCGCCAAACGCACTGCCCCGCTGCAACTGGAACTGATGGATGTCCCGGGCGGCGGCAACGCAGAACTTATCAATCAGTGATCTCCGTACGGACCGCGGGGTACGACAACGAAAGTCTCCAAACGTGGAACAAACGCCAATTAAAGCCGTGCTGTTTGACTGGGCGGGGACGACGGTCGATTTCGGCAGCCGTGCTCCGACGCAGGTATTCGTCGAGATCTTCCGTCAACGTGGTGTCGAAATCACCGGGGAAGAAGCACGGGGGCCGATGGGGCGGGCAAAGCATGAGCATATTGCAATGATTGCAGCGCTGCCGCGAGTTTCCACTGCGTGGCGACAACTGCATGGATATCCCGCCACTGAATCCGATGTCCGCAGAATGTATGAAGACTTCCTGCCGCTGCAGAAGAGAGTGCTCGCGGAAGGTTCGGCGGTCATTCCCGGCATACCGGCAGCCGTCGCCGAACTTCGAAGCCGCGGCCTGAAGATCGGCTCGACGACAGGCTATACCCGGGAACTAATGAGCGTAGTAGTTCCTCTCGCTGCATCGCAGGGCTATGAGCCGGACGTCACCGTTTGTTCAGATGAGGTTTCAAGTGGCCGCCCGGCGCCGTGGATGAATCTTCGCGCTGCGTCAATGCTCAATGTATACCCGTTGAACAGGATTGTTGCGGTCGATGACACTCCGGTTGGAATTGAGGCCGGTAAAAACGCGGGCATGATCACCGTCGCCGTGTCGCT
>JAGQQS010001049.1 GCA_020426105.1 Planctomycetaceae bacterium | reverse complement strand
TCCACGGTGTCCCGCGGAGCCGCCTGGTCAGATACAGTTTTAAGTTTGGCAGCAGCGGCCGCAAGAGAAGTCTCGGCTGCCTGTTTCTTTGTGGCCGCTTCCGCCACCGCTGCGTCCGCTGCGGCTTTGTTTTCTGAAGTTGCTGCGGCTGCTTCTGTGGTCCTCTGCTGCAATTCCGCAGCCGCAAGTGTGACGAACTCTTCTGCCGACTTATGGGCTTTCTCAGCAGTCCTGACCGCGTCTGGATTATAACGATATTTGACGACAGCGCTGCCGTAAAACGCAATCAGATAATCTCCCGGGGGCGTTTTTAATGCCGCAAGATCCAGTACCGCTTCAGACTGATCGGCATCCAGAGAAACATCGAACCGAGGCACACCTTCAAAACCAGCCCCGAATGTTTTCAGCTGGAGCGTTGAACCTGAAAACTCACTCCGACGCGTTTGAACCAGCGGAATCGTCAGTTTCTCACCGGCTGCAACCTCCCACACCTTCTTCTCCGCCGCTGCGATGGAGAGGGGAGCAAATTCCGACTGAGTCACGGAGACAGGCATACCGGTTACGAGTCGCGGCCTGGGAATTTCCCCCCAGGAATCCACAATCGGCCATGCCACTGCTGCCATCTGCACCGGACGCGTTTGGGTTTCTCCATCCAGCGTCGCCTTACCATAAAACGTCACGTTGGCCAGAGACGGTGGTGCGTTCTGGTCAGCCGTAATGAGCATAATCCCCCGAGTGCTGCCCGCCGCAATTTTCAGTCCATGGGCCGTGACCCCGTCGGGCAGATCTTCCATGATCAGTTCGATTTCCCCATCAAAGCCATCGCGTCGCACGGCAACAACTTCCAAAGCCACCGTGGCACCAGCGCGTAACGCCAAGGGTTTTGAAAGTGCGTTGCGGTCGCCGTTGCGGAGTTCCATATGCAGCCCCCACGCGGCAATCGCAAAATCCGGAGCGGGTTTGCGAATCACCAGACGATAAACGTTGCGGGCATCGTTGCGTGTTCCGCCAAACAGGTCGGTCAGCTGGAGGCGGTGCACTCCGTCTTCTTTAATCTCCAGCTTCCCGATAATGTCAGACGAGCCACCATCGTAGGGCGGCCCGTCATATGCATAACCGTTGCTGGAAGGTTTCATGGGACTGGCAATATCCGTGAACTCAGCGACGTCAGTCAGTTTCTCATCAGATCCTTCGCCACTGACGTGTTGCACCAAAACCGCCGGATCCGTTGGACGGCCCAGTCGTTCTGATGCCACTTCCACCCACCATACATCGCCTTTGGTTGCTGTAAACTCAAAGCGATCCACATCCGCCGCCGGGAAGAAATTACCTGAGATGTCGCATGGAAGTGTAATCTGCTGAGCTTCTTTGTGGGCGTTGTTGGGTTCTGCCTCCGGGGTTTCGGCAACCGCACTAATTCCGCGGGGCGGCCAGGAAAACGAATTCACAGTTTTCGTTGATGCAAATTCCGGCAGCGGTGCGTCGGCCGCAATCTCCTGCAGCGACAGTCGATAGTACCAGGCAGGACCACCTTTGAAAGTCAGATCATGCACCTTAATGACATGCCTGCCGTCTTCGCCTGCTGTAAAATCCAGAATTCCACCACGTCGCTCGACGACCAGATCGCGACCAGCGGCATCACCGATGATCAACACGGCATCGAGCTTGGAATCAATTCCACGCGAGGCACAATGCACAATATACCGATGACCTTTCACCGCGTTAAACGCATAGTGATCGACGGACTTGTCGGTCATGACCGCGTTGGCGATTGAGTTCACCTGCAATTCCAGCGCCGTCTCGAGGGATACATTTGCTGCCATCCGTGTCACTTCATTCAGCGTATCTACGCAGAAAACCCGCGACGATGAGATTCCTAAACGCGTCATCAATCGCGCCTCATGGACCCCCGCAGGACAGTCTGGTGCAATCGAAACGACGTATTTACCGTTAACCGCCTGACCGTTCTCGTCAGACTTCGGGACAGCGGTCAGTCCCGGATGGGTGAAGATCATTTGGCTGATGTCTTCGATGTTTTCACCGGTGATCGTAATTTCCACCTGCGACCCGACGGTGCCACCCATCGGCATCGTCGTGAGCAGTCGTGGCAGTGGCAGACAGACGGACTGAGCGCAGGCTGCAGGCGCCACCGCGAATAAGGCGAGGGCCAGCAGCACAGAACCGGAGGTTAACCGCAGAATCATGATTTTGATATCTCTTAAATTCAGGTTTCACGCCCGAGGGGCAGATACATCCTCGGCCAGCCCCATCAGGCTCCTGAGCCCAAAACTAAGTCCTGAAAACGACATTAAGGCCGACCCATCTATTCCCGAACATCAATGATTGAACAAGAACTCTTTCGTATTTATCAAAGCCCAGATCAGATCCTG
>JAGQQS010001048.1 GCA_020426105.1 Planctomycetaceae bacterium | reverse complement strand
GATCGTTCCATTCTGCCGGACTGTGAAACGGCTCGTCGTAGCAGAAGACCCGGTAGATTTCATCACTGATCAACGCAATGTTTTTTTCTTCCGCCAGCTCCGCAAGCGCCCGGACCTCGTCTTTGGAGGCGACGGCCCCGGTTGGATTGGCCGGACTGTTGAACAGGATCACTTTGGTTCTCGGCGTAATCGCTCGCCGTACATCGTCGATGCGAATCCTGAAATCCGGATACGTGGAGACTTCCACAACCTTGCCACCAGCCAGCGTCGTCAAATGGCGATACATCACGAACCATGGATCAAACACAATAACTTCGTCACCGGGATTGATCAGCGTACAGAGCGCCAGCATCAGAGCTCCACTGGTGCCGGACGTGACAAACACTTTTCGATCCGGATGATGATAGCGTTCATCAACGTCCTGCTGGAGCAGACTGAGCAGCGGTGCAATACCCTGCGTCTGGCTGTAGGCGTTTTTCCCGTCCTGCACAGCCTGGCACAGTGCATCTTTGATGGGCTGCGGGGTGTCGAAGTGCGGTTGGCCGATGCTTAAATTGACGGGTCTGGTCATTGTGGCGGCCAGGTCAAACACTTTTCTGATTCCGGACGCATCAATTTTGTGCAACCGGTCTGCTATCCACGATTCGCTCACGAGCCACTTTCTTTGAATGGAACAAAGTCACAAAACACCGTCCGGAATTCTGACGATTGCGTCTCCCGCGCACAAGCTGTCAGATTACACCTGCAGCGTGGTGCCGTCAGCGGAAAAGCTGATGACACCCGGCTTCCAGCGAATATCCGACTCTGCCGACTGCTGCAGCAGCAATGTGGCCAGATTGTCGCACGCAAGCCCACGGTAACCCACATAACTGGTACACAACCGCGGATTGATTTCGACCACGCGAACCGCAGCCGGAGAATTGTCCTGGCCACACAGATCAACGAGCATGTCGGCACCGATGTAACCGTGAAACGCGCCCAGGGCCGCGGCAATTTGCGCAGAAACGACTTTGATCCGGGATGCAGAATCCGGATCACACGGAATTCGCCCGCCCCGATAAGATACCCTGCCCTGCGTGATCTGAATGTGCTGCACAGCGGGCAACAGGACCGTTGTCGGACGGGATTTGCCGCCGCCGATAAAGCCGACAGAACATGCAAGGCCCCGCATAAAGGGCTGCAGGACCCAACGATCGCTGGCAGAACCTCGCGGCGGCAGGTCCTCGAACGCGCGCTCCGGGAGTCGAACGATCCGGACTCCTTCCGCGCCCGCCCCATCGCGCGGCTTCAACACGCAGCTTTCGTTGATTGAAGTGGCGGGAGCCGCATCAATCGTCGTACATGCGGATGCCAACAGCGTTGCTGCAAACGCGTCATCAACGGTGCACACAGGGATCGTGGGAATATCATGTTTTCGCAGCCATGCAGCGGTGGCATATTTGTCAGCAAAGATCTCGGCGAGACGCCAGGGCAGATGGAGTGTCTGTACTCCAGGAGCAGACTCCTGAACTGTCTTCAACAAAGACACAAGCACGCCATTGCATTCCGGGGCGATGAACAACACAGTATCGAAGGCAAATGGTCGCGCGCTCCCCTGCAGAATCATCGGCAGCGTCTCAGGCTGAAGTTCTTCCCGCCGAATATGGACACGACGTTTGAATGCAGCGCTCTCGAAGCCATGGATTTCTGCATTCAACAGCACGGTGACTTCAACATCGGGCACTGCCGCCAGATCTGCAACCACAGCTTTCAGCATGGCTGCCGCTTCGTCGAGCATCGAGGGTGCCGCGCTCTGGCGGGCAATTGTGTTCGCCAACAGAAATTCAGCCACAAGGATCCGCAGTGCATTCGGCGGGCAATCAGTGATGGCCGCCTCTTTCCCGGGTGAATCAGACGGGGAATTCAATCCATACTCCTCGTTTTGCGTCAGAGTTCCAGTGATTTATACTCCCGTCTCGGGTGCACTCACGGTTATAATGAACTCTGGGGGTTTGTGCGAGTTCATCGAGCAGTCGATGCACCGTGGCCGACGATGAAGGATCGCAATATGGCGGGCTGGCAGTTCTGCAGAACATGGATTTTCAGTTTCTTCGATTCACCAAAACATTTGCGTGATGTTGTTCGAATGATCGCGCCGGTCATTGCCATCTGCTGGCTCTTTCTGATCGGGGTCCCGTCGACGTCGCGGGCGCAGCGGAGTCCACCGGCGAAAGATGCCAATGAACCGGCGGACGATTTGCAGCGTCTGCCGTCAGACCGCAGGATTACTCAGCAATTGCAGGATTTGACACATCAGGCGCGCGGCGGCAGGCTGTCGAAGATTCGCGATCTGCTGCAGGTATTGCAGTCCGCAGAACCATCACTGATGGTCCCCGACGGGGGCGGAATCTTTCGCCCTTTGCATCGCGAACTCACCGCACGCATTCAGGCCTTTTCACCGGAGCTGCAGGCGGAGATTCTCAAAGATGCCGCCGCCAAAACGCCCTTGCTCAGATCCGCATCTGACGTCAATGCTCCTGAAGCGGTTGTCAGATTCCTGCATCGTCATGCGGGAAGTGCTGAAGCGATGAAGGCACATTTGCTGCTTGCGGCTATTCACCGGGATCGTGGCCATCGACAGGCGACACTCTACTGGCTGTCGCCAGTACTGCACGCGACCGCTCCGGCAGACCTGCGACACGTCGCTCAGAAGATGCTGGCAGAACTGAACGCCACCGTCACGCTGCAATCGGACACCGAACCCCAACCTCACTCAGATACTGACAAACGTCCGAATCAGGAACGCGCCGACCTTCCTCCTGTCGATCCATTAAATGGAGCCCCTCCTGAA
>JAGQQS010001047.1 GCA_020426105.1 Planctomycetaceae bacterium | reverse complement strand
ATTTCGACAAAGCTCTCGTCCTTGTTAAGGCGAGTTGCCGTCAGCTCTGTAATTTCAGGGACTCGTGGCCTTGTCCACTACGATTTCTCACCATCCCTTTGATTTCGATGAAGCTCTCGTCGCCCGTCGGTTAATTCGGGAGGATCTGCTTGACAATTCCGGTATACAGGACAAGCATATACAGGACCTATGGACCGCATCGACAGGAAATTTCGCCGATACGCTGGGGCTCTGGCCGTGTTTGTCGCTGCAGTGCTGATGTGGCGGTTCGTGGTGTTTGAGCGTGCGGCAGAGCCCCCGGTTCGGGCGCCCGAAGTGGGCATGACCCCACTTCCTGATCCGGCATCAGCCGTAACGGTGACCACGGCTCAAGGCGATCATCCCGTTGCCCCCAAAACAATTCAGGAGCTCTGCGGTTGCGGATCGCCTTCCCTGATTGTCCCCGCTGGTGTCGAATCAGAACATTCGACCAATAATTCCTCGGGCGTGCCACCGCTTACCACTGCAACGGGTGCCGCGGAGGCTGTCGATGGATCCCTGGCGGCGATTCGTTTTGAACGAGAAATTCAGCCAATCTTTGTCGATCACTGCTATCGATGCCACGGTCCGCAGAAGCAGGAAGCCGGACTTCGCTTTGATCAGCGCGAGGGGAATTTTTCTGCGTCAGCATCCGGCCAGATTCCTTTGGTCCCTGGCAATCCACTGGCCAGTTCCGTCATTTCGCGAATGACGACGGACGATGCCCATGCGCGAATGCCCCAGGATGCGGATCCGCTGTCTGCAGCACAAATCGCGATGATTCAGGAGTGGATCGCGGATGGCGCCGAATGGCCTGAGGGAATCCGGCACTGGGCATATCGCAAGCCGGTTGCGCCTCAGCGTCCCTCACTCCGGAATCCATCGTGGTGCCGAAATGAGATTGACCACTATGTCCTTGCGAAACTGGAAGCTGAGGGCCTGGGTCCTGCTCCTGAAGCAGACCGTGTGACCCTGGCGCGACGCTTGTCACTTGACCTGATCGGTCTGCCTCCGACTCCGGCTGAAGTCGATGCATTTGTCGCAGACGAAGATCCGGATGCCTACGACCGTTTCGTGGATCACCTGCTGGCATCGCCGCACTATGGTGAAAAATGGGCCGTGCGCTGGCTTGATCTGGCGCGGTACGCCGACACTAATGGATTTGAAGGCGATCTCGTGCGGACCATGTGGCTGTACCGCGATTGGGTGATCGACGCCATCAATAAAGACATGCCCTTTGATCAGTTCACGCTGGAACAGCTCGCGGGGGATCTGCTGCCGGATGTGACGACCGATCAGCAGGTCGCCACCGGATTCCTGCGAAACTCGGCGGTTGCGCCGGATATCAATCAGCATCGCTTTGAGATGCTGGTGGATCGGGTTAATACACTGGGAACGACATGGCTTGGGCTGACTTTGGGATGCGCTCAGTGTCACGACCATAAATTCGACCCGGTTTCGCAACGCGAGTTTTACCAGTTGTATGCGATCTTCAACCGCACGGTCGATGAATGTGAGGGAGTCTTCTATAAGGGTAAGCAAATTACGGCAACTTCACCGCTCAACGGGCAGACCGGGCCGGCATTGGTGATGGCCGATCGAAAGCAACTATTGACGACCCATCTCAAGGTCCGCGGTGCATTCGACGTCGATGGCGAGGTCGTTGAGATGGGAGTCCTGAATTCCATCTTCCCGCCCCGAGCCCCGATTAAGAATCGGATGTCACTCGCCTGCTGGCTGATCGATGAAGACAACCCGTTGACGGCTCGGGTAACAATGAATCGCCTCTGGGAAGCTGTGTTTGGCATCGGCATTGTTCGAACCAGCGAAGATTTTGGCCTGCGGGGCGAGCGTCCGAGTCACCCGGAACTTCTGGACTGGCTGGCCGTGGAATTTCGCCGATGCGGCTGGAGTATGAAGTCGATGGTACGCCGGATTGTCACTTCAGCAACGTACCGACAGACTTCACGGGTCTCGGAAGATTCTTATCTTCATGATCCGGAAAATCGTCTGCTGGCACGAGGCTCGAGATTTCGCGTGGACGCAGAATTGGTGCGAGATATTGCGCTCACAGCCTCCGGACTGCTGTCACGGAATATGGGTGGCCCCAGTGTGTTCCCCGAACAGCCTGAGGGGACCACTGAAAAACAGGAATTCGGAGTTTTTCAATGGAAGACCGACACCGGTGAAAATCGTTACAGACGCGGGCTGTATACGCACTGGAAACGCGCGGCTCCTTACCCCAGCTTCGTTATCTTTGATGCCCCTGGTCGAATGCTGTCGTGTTCAAGAAGAGTTCGCAGCAGTAATCCACTGCAGGCATTGACCGTGCTGAACGATCCGGTCTACTTTGAAGCGGCCGTCCATCTGGGACGCAGAATGCTGATGGAAGGCGGCGACACGGCCCGGGCGCGCGTGCTGTGCGGTGCCCGATTGTGCATTTCACGGGTTCCGGCGGAATCGGAACTGGATCTTCTGGAGCAACTTTATCAAGATGAGCAGGCTCGGTTTGATAATGACAACGACTCTGCCGTGTTGCAACTGGGAGGCGC
>JAGQQS010001046.1 GCA_020426105.1 Planctomycetaceae bacterium | reverse complement strand
AAGGAACTGGCCATCAAGCTGATGTCGCTTCCGCCGCGTCCTAAACGGCCGGAACTGCCGCCCAGTTCACTTCCACTGCAGTTTCTTCAGGGTGAACGAATCGCATTTCTGGGCAATTCCCTTGCCGAACGCATGAATCTGTTCGGTCATCTGGAAACGCTGTTGCACACGCGGTTCCCCAAACAAGAACTTGTCATCCGCAATTTCGCACGCCCCGCAGAATCGGTCAGTGTTCAGCAGCGCTCAGCTGACTACACCGCGCTTGACGATCCTCAACTGGCATTCGGGGCCGATACCTATTTCTGCTTCTTTGGATTTAATGAGTCATTCGCGGGACCGGAAGGCATCGATGACTTCAAGAGCGAGTACGGTAAGTACCTGGACATGATTGCCGAACGTTACCCTCGCGATGACACCGGGGCCGCACCGCGTTTTATTCTCGTCTCGCCCATCGCGTTTGAGCCCACTGGCGATCCTCTGCTGCCGGACGGCGAACAGGAAAATGAAAATCTTGCGGCGTACTCGAAAGCCATAGCGGACGTGGCCGCTGCCCGAAACCTCGCATTCATTGATGTCTTCGACGCATCAAAGAACCTGCTCTGTGACAAACCCGGGATGCAGTATACGATCAACGGATGTCACCTGAATGATGCCGGAGATCGCGAAATATCCCGCATGATTGATGAAAAAGCCTTCGGAACGGCTTCATCCGCCAGCTTTGGAAGCCCTGGTTACGAGAAGCTGCGAGCCGCAATCAATGATAAGTCCTGGGTTCATTTTCAGGACTACCGCATGCTCAACGGCTGGTACGTGTACGGAGGTCGTCGAACTTTTGACACAGAAACGTTTCCCCGTGAGTACATCAAGATTCGAAAAATGGCTGAGGTCCGTGATCGATTTATCTGGGACATGGTCCAGGGTAAAGCAGTGGCGGATGCACCCGATGATGCGGATACGGGCGAACTGTTTGTACCGCAGACTCGATTTGGTGAACCCCGTCAGGACTATTCAGAAGCGGAAGAACTGCGCTATCTGACGCCTCAGCAACTGATCGAGGAGACTAAAGTCCCGGAAGGGTTTGAGATTCAGGCATTTGCCGATGAAACAATGTTTCCGGAACTTGCCAAACCAGTACAGCTGAATTTTGACAACAAAGGCCGACTTTGGGTGTCGTGCATGCCGACGTATCCGCAGTGGAAACCGGGCGATCACAAGCCGAACGATCGACTGTTGATTCTGGAAGATACAGATCAGGATGGAAAAGCGGATAACTGTAAAGTCTTCTATGACAAGCTCCACTGTCCGACCGGATTTGAGTTCTGGAACGGCGGTGTGCTTGTCGTCGATCAGCCACGTCTGCTGTTTCTGAAAGACACAGACGGCGATGACAAGGCCGACGAAGTAGTGCACCTGCTTGATGGCTGGGCTTCCGATGACACCCATCACACGTGCAGTGCGTTTGAATGGAGCCATGGCGGTAAACTGCACATGCTGGAAGGCATAGCGACCAGCACCACGCTGGAGACTCCCTGGGGCCCGCATCGCAGCAAAGGTGCTGGTGGTGCGTATGTCATGGATCCTCGGACACTCAAAATTCGCCAGTTCGCATTGCCCGGTGAATACAATATGTGGTGCTACGTGTTCAATAACTGGGGACAGGGCATTGTTGGTGACGGCACGACCGCCAATCAGGCCTGGGATACACCATTGTCCGGTGCGCAATTTGGTGGTCGCACGGGATTGAACTTTGTGTTTAACAACGAAGGGATGCGCCCCGCGCTGGGCAGTGAATTCCTCGTCAGCAGCAATTTCCCCGCTGATGTGCAACGGCAGTTTACCTACGCCTGCGTGATCAACATGAATGGATTTCCGAGATTCACGGTCCATGACGACGGCGGCGGATTTCACGGCGAACGAATTAAGAATGCTGACGGAACTCCGGATGATCTGCTGCGATCCTCTGACAAACATTTCCGGCCCGCTGATCCTCAAATTGGTCCTGACGGTGCGATGTGGTTCGGCGACTGGGCGAATGCTCTGATCGGACATATGCAGTACAGTCAGCGCGATCCGAATCGTGATCATACACGGGGACGAATTTATCGGTTAGTCTATCCGAGTCGTCCTCTGGTCAAACCGGCCACACAGTTCGGCAAATCTGTTCCGGACATTCTGGCTCAGCTGCGCGAATACGAATGGCGAACTCATTACCGAGCGCGACGCGAACTGCATGATCGCGCGACAGCGGAAGTACTGCCGGCTGTGAACGCGTGGGTGGAAAGCCTCAAGCCCGATGATCCGGAATTCGACCGCATGCGGACGGAAGCGCTCTGGATTCAGCAGGCGCATCACCAATTGGATCTCGAGCTATTGACAGACGTGCTGAAAGCCTCGTCATCGGATGCACGCGCGGCCGCAGTGCGAATTTTGTCCGATGAACGTGAGTCGATTCCAGACGCTCAGGCCAGGCTCATCGCGGCGTCCAGAGATGAACATCCCAGGGTTCGCACTGAAGTGGCCCGAGGACTGAGCTTCTTCGACAATCCGGAAGCGGCGACGGCGCTGCTGGCAATGACTGCATTTCCTGCAGACTACTGGGTCGACTATACCGTGCAGCACGCGTTGGGCGCGAACGAAAAGATCTGGCGAGGCGATTATATTGCAGGCAGGATTCCGCATCTGAATCCGCGCGCGAATGAGATTGTGATGAAACTTATGGAAGCATCCAAATCAGGAGCGGCCGCGTTGCCGTTTCTGCAGACGCTCATGTCACAACAGCCAAAGCCGGAAGAAGAACGCAACAAAGCGATGACAGGACTCAGCGGTCTGACAGGCGATGCCGCTCGTGGTCGCGAAGTCTTTGTACGCAACTGCACCGCTTGTCACAGAGTTGGCGAAGGCGAAGGACGTGAGTTCGGTCCGAATCTGGCTGGAGTGGCAAAGCGTATGAACAAATTCAAGATCGTACAGTCCGTCGTTGATCCGAATGCGGAAGTTGCGGAGAAATATCGATCGACCCTGATC
This sequence comes from Planctomycetaceae bacterium, assembly GCA_020426105.1. GTDB lineage: Bacteria > Planctomycetota > Planctomycetia > Planctomycetales > Planctomycetaceae > SXXK01. The sequence goes on along the minus strand of JAGQQS010001046.1, from coordinate 203 downwards.
GTGACCACCGACGGAATGCCCACCGCAGGTCTCGTCGTGTCTGAAAACGATACGGAAGTGGAGTTGTTCGATGGAAAAGCGGTGCGCAAAATTTCCAAAGCCGACATTGAGGAACGTGTCACTCAGCAGCAGAGCAGTATGCCGGAAGGTGCTCCTGCAACGCTGGCTCCCTCTGAATTTGTGGACCTCATGGAGTATCTTGC
>JAGQQS010001045.1 GCA_020426105.1 Planctomycetaceae bacterium | reverse complement strand
ACATGTCCTGCTCACCGCAGTACAGGCCGGTACTCGTGTCATCCATGGCCACCTGCGGCGGCCGGAAGTCGGACGCGTACTCCTTGACCATATCCAGCAGTTCGACGTTCCACAGTCGCGTATACGATGCGCCGTGAATCGACCGCACGTGTTCGCCGGTCGTCAGTAGTTGCAGCGGCTTGTCCGATTGCGGCAACGTTTCTTCAAACGCTTTGCTGGCAGTCTTCGTGCTCAGCCGATTGATGGTCTCTTTGCTCACGTTGGCCATGCGGCACAATTGAGAAAACGACCAGTCGTTCAGTGAGAAGTCGGCATGCCCACCGACGCCCAGCGTGAGATCGTGCGTAAACACAATCTGCTCCGGGCGTTCCCAAACATCAGTTGAGTTATCACGTTGCTGACAACAGTGGTCAGACAGTTCGTCGAGCGAATCAAAGCATTCATCCGGAGTTCGACGGAACAACTCCGAATTTGCACGTGTCAGTACAGCCATCATAAAGCTCCTTGAAACAGGAACAAACGAAATCGATTCGGCCCCGTGGTCGAACCGTCAATGCCTGAAGTTCAGTGATTGACGGAACGGCCGTGCACAAACGACTTCGCTGGCTGTACTGAAAAACCTTTCGACCACAGGCCTCTGTTGGCACCTTCACAGTGCCGACAGAGTGCCGGGGATTTCATCTACCGAATCAACCAGTTTAGAGAGCGGGAACATTTCGTTCAGGCAGTGACCTACCAGGAATTCAGAAGCTTGTCACGTACCGCATTTCTGACTGAAGCTATCAGGATATTGGTGTCTACAGGATACGGCCGTAGTGAGCTGAATGGATCTGAAGGTATGCCCACGCGTCAGAGTATTCGGCGGCTTGAAGCAGAGCGTTCAAAGCAAACAGAACGTCCGGTTCGGCAACACACCAGACCGCTACTCGATCCTCGCGATGTTGAAATGCCCGTTGAAACCGGTCGCTTCGGTTCAGTGTTTCCGGCTGAAGAGTCCTTAGGCCGTTACGGTCGGCCCAACCGATAAAAGCTTGCATCATGTTCTACAAGTACCACGGAATCATGTTGAAGGCAAGTGCCAATCGTCTTCCGCAATTCTTGATGCATGGGATGCAGACGGTTCGAATCGACAAACCGGTTTTCCATCCAACACTCGAGTATTTCCGGGCGGTCGATCAACTTATCGAGCAGGCTTCAAGGGGCGAGGACTTGTGACATGATGCTGTCGATGGGCGATGCCCGTTAGTGCGGCGACTTTGTCAAAGGGGTCCTCAAGTTTTTCAATCTGTGCCTGGACGTCCGACGTTGTCAACTGATTGGCGTGAGAGGCAAACTTCGCATGCAATGCTCGTAGCCTCCAGAACCGCTCTGCAGGAAGATATGATTCCGCTTCATCGGCGCGTCCCTGTACGGATAGTTCGACACACAATTGCGACAGCACGCGTGCCTTGCTGCCAAACAGTGGCAGCGAACCATCCGGCTTCCTGGTCTCCGCGACAAGATTGCATTCGCCCGCAAGGGCATCTGCTTCGAGAATAGCAAGCAGGATTGACTCAGTGGCTCCGTTGGATTCAATCATGCCAAACGCCTTTCGTCGTGCACTGCGATAGTCCTCCACCTTGCCATGAATCGCGGATTGTCGAGCCAGCTCGGCCCAGGCTCTGGCGAGGCAGTCCTTTGTCTCAAACTGATATGGAAGCCCTTGCTTTTCGATCGCGACGATGCCGTCCTTGACGCCATTAATGTCCGACAGAAACGAAGCGTGAATCGTTTCGTAATACGGATTGTTTGGAAAGATGTTACTTTCGAGCAGATCAGCGGAAAGGCCAGTGTCTTTGTGAATCCGAGCGATTACAGCACCCAGCCGAGGTCGCAATTCGTCCTTGGCGTCGGACAACAAATGCGATGATCGAAGGGCGAGCAGGGTATTGCGAAGCGCGGATGACGGATCCCGTAAATCGTGGGCTTGAATCTCGGCTATCGTCATGTACAGGTTCGTGATATCCCAAAGCATTCTCTCAGCACGGGGAGCCCGGTCGTAGTCATTTGCGAATTCGAATTCATGCCAGCCCCGGTAGAATCCGTCACTCACCGTCGAGCTTGCTGTCGGCCGTTCTTTCCAATAGCTCCGCCAGTATTGCAGCATCGCGTCATCGAATTTCTTCACACCCTCAGCGTAACTTGCCGGCTTTTGCAGTTGATGCCAGCAGACGGTGGTCCACAGTTGTGCCCACGCTCGTTCCGACGAAGTCTGCAGCGTTGTGGTCACGATGCCTGCGTGGTCCATTACGGATACAGGAGAATCCAACTGCAGGTCTGCGTTCGCTGACGTTGGAAGTACCGGTTCCGAAGATCCCTTGAATTCGGCATCAGCGGACCTCCGTGACAGCGCCAAGCAGATCGCAGCTTTTGTGGATCGCTCCTTGAGATTCATCAGCGCTGGAATCACCGAATCCTTAAGTTCCGAGTCGGAGCAGTTCTTGGAAAGGACCCGGTAGATTGCGGGAGCCGACATGGATGCCGTTGGACTCTCAGTCATCGTCTGCAGAAAAAAATCGAGCGGAACAGCGCCTGGTTCTTTATACGAGAGCCGATATAGCAACTCAGCTTTCAACCTTGGATCAGGCGTGTTCATTCCGCTGATCAACGTGAAAAGGCTGTTTCCAGCTTCCAGTTCTGCTTGTGCCATCCAGTATCTGGCAAACGCATTGACGTATTCGTATCCAGCAGCATCCAACTGGTGCGACTCAGCGATCAGTATGGCTCGATGAAAGTCTTGCGATTCTTTGGACCGGGTCGCAGCCATTGCGGCCATCGCAGCGGCCATTGACGTACCCGCTCCCGCTTTCACGCCGATGGTACGTTCGGAATTCGGAATGTGAATCGAATCCTGGAGGATGTCGTTCGGCTTATCTGTCCAGGAACGAATTCGATAGTCAATCAGGTTTGCCCATGCAGCTCGAAAACGTGTGGAAGACTTATTTGCCGCGTCCATTGCTGAGGTTTGGCAAGTCTTAAAGGTTGTATTTTGTTTGTCAACAAGTGCCATTCCAGCGAGATCCGCAAACAACTCAGACATCCGCACCGGGTCAGAAACACCATTCACTGCGGAGATGGCCTTTGGCCAGGCGTCCTGAAGCCGGATGGAAAGCTCCGGATGTTGTCGAAGAAATTCGACCGCGTTCACGGCAGACTCGGCTGCACGACGAGATGAAGTCATCCGCGCCACCGAAGGAAACAGACCATCCAGGGAAGCAGCAGCATCCGCTTGCTCACCCTGATCAAGATGGTAGAGGAACTTCGCCAGCCAGACTTCGGTGAATCCATCATCTGAAGGGGACAGTTGGTTCAATTCCTTTTCAGCGATCGTCAACCACCTCGACGATGGCCAGGCAATCACTCGCGACCACAGTTCGTCAATTTCGGTTTCGGACAACAGATTTTCATCTGGCAATGCAACCAGTCGCTTCAGAAAGTCCAGTGCGTCGCCAGATTCGGATAAATTTCGAATTTCTTTGAGCTTTCGTCGTCGAACGAGTTCCGGAATCAAGTCGCGAAGTTGACTTTCGGCAGCCTTGTATTGCTCGGTAGCAAGCTTCGGTTCGGCTGAGGTCTCAGCGAGGACCAGCGTCTTCTGAATCGCTGCCCACTCAGAACCGACGAGTTCATTGAGTTCGGCAACGTCGAACTGTTCTCGAAACTTCTCGAACGAAAGTCGAGCGCTCGCCAGCTTCTCTTGTTCGATTTCCAGTTGCTTCTGGAGTTCTTTCGCAGCAGCTTCAGCATTCGCGATTGAAGGGTCCGGAGTTTCCGGTTCGTTCGTTTCCGGCGGCATCGGAATGCCGTTGGGCTCATTCTCCGGTGCTGGGCTCTCCTGTACGACGCTTTCGCGATCTGAGTCGGAAGATTCGATGGGCGATGAAGCCGTCGATGCATCCACGTCTGTTGTTGTCGTGGGTGATGATTCTTCGGCTTCCCGCTGCACAAAGAATCGATCTCGGATCTGCGGCCACCGCAATACGATAAACGCAGTGATCGGAATCAGTATCACGGCCATCAGCACCCAGCGCGTCATTCTCTGATGTTCATTATTCGAATTGCCTGCCATGAAGAATTCCTAGGGCTGAAGGAGACCGATTTCGATCAGGTAGGGACCGTGTTGTTTAAGGAGATGTTGGGCTCGCTTTACCGCTTCAAGATTATTTGGGTTTTCCAACGTGAAAGCGTAAACGGCCGGGAAAGCACCTCGTGGGCGACTGCTTCGAGGATTGTCATGTTGCGGGGATCCTCCAATGTGAGCGAGGGTCGTAATGCCGTCAATGTCTGGTCTTAGTGCGCCAATCTGTTCCAGGTCTCGAAAAGAGAGGGGCCGCTTTTCGGCAGTCTTTTTCCAATTGTTCAACGAAGTTCCCAGTTGATCGTATCCCGGCGTGATAAAAGGGGAAAGCAGACGGCGAATTTCCTGTTCATCCTGCTGAAACGCCAGTTTCTGTTTCGCAATCAGGATGGCTTTCTCTGTCTCCGCACGTATTGTTTTGACACGTTGCTGAGTTTTCGCCGAACTTTCCATCAGTTCACGAACAACATCCTGCAACGACTTTATCTTCTGACGGTGCTCTTGCTGCAATGGCGAACGCAGTTCAGTGAACTGAGTTTTGATTTGCTCTGCAACAGCTCCTTCTTCATCGGATTGAACTTGTGCCAGATCCGGCAGCACGCCATCCGAGACGGAATTTGCAGCTGTCGGTGATCTCAAGTCCCCGATGTCGCGACCTATCCGTAACAGAGTCTCACGCAATTCACTGGAGCGTGCCAACACAGGGATAGTGTCAGGATACTCATTGCAATGTTCCGTCATTAACTGAAGACGACGACGGATTGATTCCACGCGTTTTGAGTCTGAAGTTGAAGCGATGCTGTCGAGTTCGGCTTGCATATTCTTGATGGAAATAAGCCAAGCCTCGCTCCGGGGAGGTTCTGGTGTTGGCACCCACCTGTCAACAATCGGCGCAAGCGGACCAGAGTGTTCGGGCGTCGGTTTCGGCGAATCAGGCTGGACTGGCGCCGGTGTCGGGGACGTCTCGAAGGAACTCAGAAAGAAATGCCCGAGCCAGAACAGGACGATGACAGATGCAATCAGGGAGACCGTGTGTTTAATGTCCCGAGAAGTTGAAGAAGAGGAATCCTGAGGCTGACTCATCAAGCGTGCTCCACTAACGAGAGAGAATTCCAGTTTCGACCATCGCGTCGCCGTGCTCAATGAGGAACCGCTGCACCCTACGAACCGTCTCGATCACAGTAGGTTTCTGAATGACGAATTCATCCGTGTACTTTGGGAATTGTCCCAGCGGTCGATCATTGAGATTGCCAAATGCGTTTCCAGACTGCACGAGATAAAACAGTATTTCCATCCCCCTCTTATCCTCATTGAGGGCCCCGAACTGCATCAGGGCTGACAACGACAATGGTCCTCCGTCGACAACAACCTTCATACTGTTTAAGCCATCTGGCTGTTTGTAGCCTTTTGAAATCAAGGGGCTCAGGAACCCTCGTATCGCGGGT